>JACPAP010000105.1 GCA_016180765.1 Gemmatimonadota bacterium | reverse complement strand
GAGGGCACCTACTCGTGGGTGAGTGACAACCTGTTCACCAACCTGAGCGGGATCGGCGACACCCTCGCGCTCAATGCCCCGCAGCACAAGGCCTCACTCAGCGCCAGCTACGCGGACGATGCGCGCGGGCTCACCCTCCGGGCGGCCGGCCGCTACGTGGGCGGCTTTCCGGTGAAATCCGGCATCTTCGCCGGCCGGGTGGAGCCCTATGCCGTGCTCGACGCGGACCTGACCGTGAGGATGCCCTTCGCTCCCCGCACCCACCTCACCGTCAGCGGCTGGAACCTGCTTCAGGCGAGCCCCGACGCCTTCGGAAGCGGCTGGAGCTTTCGCTCGCGCCATCGAGAGTTCGTACGGGTTCCGGAGATGGGGCGCGTGGTGGTGGCGAAGCTGCGGGTGGAGCTCTAAGAACCCCTGAGCCACGCTTCATCGGGTTTTCACACCTTCGAGACTAGCCTGTCTGTGGCGTCCGGAGCGAGGGGATCAACATGTTCTCGTTGGGTCAACGCAGCCAGGTGGCCGAGCCGCCGCAATGGACCGTGGAGAAGCAGGCCGCTGTAGTGCTCCGCCTGTTGCACGGCGAGCCCATTGATGCGGTAAGCACCGAAACCGGCATCCCCGTGGGCGAGCTGGATTCGTGGCGACGCGTGTTCCTCGAGGCGGCTGCGAAGGCGCTACGGGAGCACAGCCGGCGGGTCGCAAAGCAGGTCGCTCGCGAGCACCGGCGGAAGGCCGCCGAGCCGGCGCACTCGGACTTTGCGGCGGTACCGGAGCCCGATCCCAACGCCGCGAAGCTGCCGGTGCCGGAGCATCTGCACTACCTCTGGGTCACGCTGGGACTGGACGACGAGTAGCGGCCATGCTTACTCTCTGCCAGGCCCCCGCCTGGATGCCGCCTGCAGATACAGAATGATTTCGCTCACCTGCCCCTGCGCCGGCCGATCCACCTTCATCTGATCCATCCGCTGTTCCATCCGGGTCACCACCGCGGGCCAGTCGGCCGTGGAGTGTTGGCGAGGATCGGGAAGCGCGTGGCAACGGCTGCACATCCTGGAAAAGGTCGCCCGGCCGGCACCCTCGGGCAGCGCGGTGCCGCTCACCTGGAGCGCGTGCGCGAGGACATAGTTCACGATCGCCTGGCGCTGTTGCTCCGACGGCACCGGCACGCGGAGGCCGCCCGGGAGTAGCTCCATCCGGAGCCACATCCGCCGCAGCACGCTGGGCCAGTCCGTGGCGGAGTGGATGGTAGGCGCCGGCAGGCTGTGGCACGCGGTGCAGAACTGCCCCAGGGTCCGGGCTCCTTCCGACTGAGGATCCGGCAGGTCGGCGGTCGTCAGACCGGGCGGCGGCAGCGCCGCCTTGGCGGCGGCCAGCAGCAGCCGGTCGTTCACGCCCGTGGCACCTCGCTGCGCAGTGTCGGCCCCGGCCGCCTCCGAGGCGGCCCGCTGGGACGCCCCACCCCCGCACGCCGTCAGGGCCGTCACCGTAACAACCAACCATCTGCTCCCTGCGCACGATCCCCGGTTCATGCCCACTCCCTCGGTAACGTGAGTCGTGAGAAGTGAGATGTGAGATGTGAGAGGCGTGAAGCACGTCTCACGTCTCACTTCTTACGTCTCACCGCTTGGCTGCCGCCCCGCCCGGCCCAACCGGCTCGAGGCGGTTCAGCCGCATATCGGTCGGCAGGCCCGCGGCGACGAACTTCCACAACGGGCAGTCTTCGGGCTCCAAATTACCCACCCTGAGCGGGCAACGTCCATCCGGGAGCTTGCACTGATCCAGGCAGAACCGTTGCGCCGACCCGCGCAGGCGGTCCGTATTCTTGGGGGCGAACAGGGCGAGCCCGTCCATGCGCATCGCGATGAGCAGGAGGACCACGGCCAGCGCGACGATGGCGAGGATGGTGACGGGGGGCATGGGCTACTCCTCTCTAGGTCCTGTGTCAACCTCCCGAAATCGGCCTAAAGGGACCATGAAACCCGAGTGAATACGGGACTCCCGCCCGGGCGCCGACGTGGACATCTTTGGACCGTCGCCCACGGATCCCCCTCCCGGGACTGAATCACATGCGCCCTTCGTTCATCCGCCGCGCCGGCACGGTCACGCTCTGCGTTTCGGCGCTCGTCACCGCAGCCACCACGGCACAGAGTCGGCTGGGAACCATCGAGTTCCCCAATTCCGGCGCCCCCGCGGCGCAGGCCGCGTTCCTTCGCGGCACGCTGCTGCTCCACAGCTTCGAATACGAGGACGCCGCTCGGAGTCTCCGGGAGGCCCAGCGCCTGGACCCGGGCTTCGCGATGGCGTACTGGGGCGAAGCGCTGAGCTACACGCACCCGGTGTGGAACCAGCAAGACCGCACCGCGGCGCGCGCGGTGCTGGCGCGACTGGGACCCACGCCGGAGGCGCGCAAAGCCAAGGCGCCGACGCCGCGCGAGCAGGCCTACCTGGAGACCATCGAGATTCTCTACGGCGAGGGCTCCAAGCCACACCGCGACACGCTCTACGCCGGGGCGATGGAGCGGCTGGTGAACGCCTTTCCGGACGATGACGAAGCCAAAGCCTTCTATGCCTTAGCACTCCTGGGCCTGGGCCAGGGAGACCGGGACGTCTGGAGCTACATGCGAGCGGCGGCGGTGGCGCAGCAGGTCTTCGAGCACAATCCGGATCACCCCGGCGCCGCGCACTACCTCATCCACTCGTTCGACGATCCGACCCACGCTCCGCTGGGCCTCAAGGCCGCGCGCGCGTATTCCCGGATCGCGCCGGACGCCGCCCACGCCCAGCACATGACGTCGCATATCTTCGTGGCCCTGGGGCTGTGGGACGACGTGGTGGCCGCCAACCAGCAGGCGATGCGGGTGACCGAGCGCCAGCTGGGCCGCTCCCCGCTGGCCTACGGCTACGTGCAGCAGGGGCGACTGCGGGACGCCGCGCGTCTGGTGGAGGAATGCCGCGCCGACGTCGAGCGCCAGCGGGGCGCCGCGGGGTCGCTGGAGCGGATGCGTGCCATGTACCTCGTGGACACGCGCGACTGGCAGGGACCCGTCGCCCGGATTCCCATCGACTCGGCGTCGCAGCCAGGCTGGGCTCGGACTGCGCGCGATTTCACCGATGGCTTGGGCGCGATCCAACGCAGCGACGCTCCTCAAGCCGAGGCCTCGCTCAACCGCGTGGCGGCGCGGCGGGCCCGCGGGCCGGCGTCGGCCGGAAACGACGAAGTGGTGGAACGCACGTTGCGGGCGGCGGTGCTGTTCGCGCAACAGAAGGGCGACGCGGCGTTGGCGGAGCTGGAGCGGGCCGCGGCGTTGGAGGAGAGCCTGCCGTTCGAGTTCGGGCCCCCCGCGACGTACAAGCCGCCCCGTGAGCTCCAGGGGGAGATCCTGCTCCAGATGGACCGGCCCGGCGACGGGGTGCGCGCCTTTGATCTGGCTCTCCGCCGAACGCCGGACCGGGCGGCCACCCTGCTGGGCCTCGCCCGGGCAAGCGCCAAGGCAGGCGACGCCGCCAGGGCGGTTGCCACCTACTGGCAGCTCAAGGCCATCTGGCACCGGGCCGATCCCGGCTTTCAGCTGTTGGCGGAGGCAGAGGATTACTTGGCGCGGCATCCGAGCGAGCGACCGTAGCGGTGTCGCGTTGGTCACTCGGTTCCCGGGCGGCTAGCGCCGTTCCAACTTGTTCCATCTATTGGCTTGCTCACGCGCGAACACTGGACCCAATACGTTGGAACGGTGGTAGCTTTCCTCCCCGATGACCATCCTGATTGTCCGCACGCCAACGAGACGGGGCGATCTCGCGTCGCTGGCCGAGGGCCAGTTCGGCGACATGCTGAAGGCCGTGGTGGACGTGGGGCGGCGGGTGATGGCCGCCGGGGGTGAGCTTCACTCTGACGAGGAGGCGGCCCTGCTCGAGGACGGCTCCCGGCAAGGGGACCTCTGGGGAATCAACTTGTATCTTGCGGAACGAGGGGACGAGTGGATCGAGTTCGATTCCATGATCAACATCCGCCCATCTCAGGGGAATCGCTCACGAGGTGTCGACGATCCCGGGCTGCGCGGGACGATCCGCGAGATCGTCGCCTCCCTGGTGCAGGGTGACGGACGGGTCATGACCATCCACGTGGGCCTCGCGGCGGGACGGGGGGAGACCCTCACCCTGGCCGAGCAGCGTGCCAATGTGGGGAGCGAGGTGGACCGCGCGATCCGAGCGTGGGAGGCGG
>JACPAP010000104.1 GCA_016180765.1 Gemmatimonadota bacterium | reverse complement strand
GGTGGATGCGGCTCCGGAGGGCATGGTGCGAGTGGCGGGGTTCTCTCTCCCCCAACGCCAGTTGGATCTGCCGGAGCCTGTGGGGCTAGGCGATCGCTCCGCCATCAACGGATTCAGATTGGCCCGGTACGTGGAGGACACGCCGGCCTTGAGCAAGGCCCACGATCCGGTCCCCGCCGCGCCCCCGTGGCGAGAGTACGCCAGGGAACGGCCGGCGAGCCCGCGGGAGGTCCAGATCTTCAAGCGCCTCTACAGCTACGATTCCTTGCCTCTGGAGCCGCGGTTGGAGCGCGCCGACAGCGCTCGGGATTGGATCCGCGAGCGCGTGAGCTTCAGCGCGGCGTACGGCACCGAGCGCATGGCCGCGTACCTGTTTCTCCCGCGCCGCGGCCGGCCGCCCTATCAGGTGGTGATCTATTGGCCGGGGAGCTTCGCCCTGGATAATCGATACATCGACCAACTGGCTGAGCGGTTCCACGACTTCTTCGTCACAGCGGGGAGGGTGGTTATCCTGCCGCTCTACCTGGGCACGTTCGACCGCGACGACGAGCAGTTCAGCCTGGCCGGCGGGAGGCTGCCTCTCGCCACCGGGAGCGGTCGCCGAGATCTGGTGATCCAGTGGGTCAAGGACCTACGTCGCGGCATAGACTACTTGGGGACCCGACCCGATATCGACACCACTCGACTAGCGTTCTATGGGCACAGCTGGGGCGGGGTCCACTGGCCCATTGTGCTCGCGGTTGAGCCCCGGATCAAAGCGGGCATCTCGTTCACGGGAGGCCTGGACAACGTCCGCTGGATGCCGGAGATCGACCCGTTCAACTTCCTGAGCGGGGTGCGCACCCCGATCCTGATGCTGGCCAGTAGGTACGATCCCCGGTTCCCATTCGAGACCTCGCAGAAGCCGATGTTTGAGCTGGCCGGTGCGCCCCCGGAGGACAAGGCGTTGTTCGTCTACGACGGGACGCACTATGTACCGCTGGACATCGTGGCTCGGGAATCGCTGGCCTGGCTGGACCGCTACCTGGGCCCGGTGACACCGGTGCCGTAGAGGACGTTCGACCGCCCCCTTGTGACCCCGCCGTTCCTGGAGCGAGCGCGACCGGTGCCGTCCGGCTGTGTCGCCGCTTCGTGTTGACTCGCCGTTGACCCGTCCAGGCCAGATTCACGGCCGAGTTGCGGGATTCCACGCTCAATCCGTAGCTTGGAGGCGCGAGCATGCCGGCGTTCGGGCTCGAGGAACGCGTAGCGAGATTGGAAGGGCGCGTGGAAGGATTCGACGACCGATTCGGCAGCCTGGAGCGGCGGATCGACGGGCTGGATGCCAAGACGGACCGCTTCCGCGAGGAGCTGGCCGGCCGAATCGAAGCCCTGGACGCCAAGGTGGACCGGTTTCGCGACGAGCTGGCCAGCCGCGTCGAGGTCCTCGATCACCGGCTCTCCAGCCGGATCGAGGCCCTCGACCACAAGGTCACGCGCCACTTCACCTGGACGGTCGGCATCCAGGTCGCGGTGCTTCTGGCGGTGGTCGCGGCGCTGGCTGGCCGCTGATCGTCAGGGCCCTGCCCCGCCGAGCAGCACCACTTCTACGTCCGGAAGTCGCGAGGGCAGGGCACGTTCATCACACCGGCCGACCTCGAGCGCCTGCACCCCATCGAGCCCACCGACGTGGTCCGCCGGCTCGAAGGGTTCGACGTGGGCTACGACCGGTTCGAGCCCAGCCGGAAGCTCATCACCAACCGCCGCTTCGGCGGGACCGGGCGAACCTGCCCGCCGGTGGTGTTCGTGGACGGCGTCTACGTCGGGACCACCGAGACCTACGATGTCAACTCGGTCCTCTGGGTGGACCAGCTCGATGCGGTCGAGTCCTACCCCAGCGCGGCCCGGATCCCCATCGAGTACAACACCACCGGGACCCGGTGCGGGGTGATCGCGTTCTGGACTAAACGCCAGGGCTAGCAACGGGAGGGCCTCTCCGGCCCTCCGGCGTGATTCCCGTCACGCGCTTAACACCACACCCCCGCCGAGCGTCAGACCGGTCAACCGTGGGCGGCAGACCCCGCCCCTCACTGACCGGAGGAGCCACCATGAAGCACGTACGGATGACCTATGCCGCCCTGGCTGTGCTGGCTCTGGGCGGCGCGGCCGCGTGTACCGATGAGGTGGGGCCGGAGCTGAGCGACGTGGAGGTGGTGCAGGACCTCGCGCTATCGTCCGGCGATGCCATCGCCCTCGACCTATCCGAGCTGGTGGCCAATGAGGCGTTCGGGGGATTCGGCGGGGCGCCGGCGCTGGGCAACCACCCGCTCGACGTGACCGTGACGCGCTCC
Source organism: Gemmatimonadota bacterium (assembly GCA_016180765.1). Lineage (GTDB taxonomy): Bacteria > Gemmatimonadota > Gemmatimonadetes > Gemmatimonadales > GWC2-71-9 > JACPAP01. The sequence continues at coordinate 698 of JACPAP010000104.1, read as the reverse complement.
CGCACCTGCTACGACCAGCAAGGCAACGAGCAGGCCCAGTGCGACCGGCTCACGACGGCCTCGATGCGGATCCAGGTGACCATGGACGGCACGCGGCAACGCGAGCACTTCACCGCCAACATTCACCGGACCCGGGACCTGGTGATCAGCGGGCTGCTGGGCGAGGAGACCTCGCGGACCCACGACGGCGTGGGGACGGCCAACGATACCACCACCCTGCAGCGCGACGGCTACACGCGCACGGTGCGGGAGTCCTCGATCGATTCGATCGTCAACGTGGTGTTCCACCTGCCGCACGCCACCAACCCCTGGCCGGTGTCGGGACAGATCATCCGCAACGTCAACGCGACCATCACCATCACCGGTCCGCGAGAGGAGACCCGCACCATCAGCCGGCGCGTGGTGGTGACGTTCCCTCCGGACGCTCAGGGGAACGTCAGCATTCAGATCGGCTCGACCACCTGTACGCTGAATCTGGTGACGCGGCAGGTGACGAACTGTAGCGCCGCCTGATGCCAACCCGTTGCACGTTGCACGTTGGACGAATCGTGCAACGTGCAACGTACAACGGAAGTCCTACCTGGCTCGCAGCACCCGCGCCGCCCTCGCCACGTCCCCCGGCTTGACCCACAGGAACCCGCCATACCGTCCGCCGCCGGCGCGCGCCGCAGCCGTGGCGGTCACGTTGATGCGCGCGG
>JACPAP010000103.1 GCA_016180765.1 Gemmatimonadota bacterium | reverse complement strand
GTACACGAAGACGTCGTAGGCGTCCCAGGTCACCTCGGTCTTCGACATCCAGAGCGGGCCGACCGCCACGTGGCGCGAGAGACCGGAAGCGGCCAGCTGGACCTGGCCGCCCGGCACCGGCAACATTTCGAAGGAGACGAGCGTGCCGCTGATGCGTTCTTGGTAGGGCCGGATCGACGCGGTATCGCGCGGTGGGGCCTGGGCGGCGCCGCGGGCTGAGGCGGCGAACGGAGCGCACACGATGAAGAGCGCGGTGAAGCGCCTGAGTAGCGGAGTGCTCATGGCCCTCTGTGTGGCCTGTGGCGGCGCGCGACTCCAACGGTTCGAATTTAGAGAGCGGCACATGGGCACGGAAGCACGCATCGTGCTCCATGCGCCCACTGCCGGTCAGGCCGAGCGGGCCGCGGGGGCGGCGTTCAGGCGGATCGCCCAACTCGACAGCCTGCTCAGCGACTACCGCGACGACAGCGAGCTCGCCTCGCTGGTCGCCCGCGCCGGCGGCCCGCCGGTTCCCGTCAGCGAAGATCTGTTGGTGGTTCTGCGGCGCTCACTCGCGCTGGCTGAGGAAACCCGCGGCGCCTTCGACGTGACCGTGGGCCCGCTGGTCCTGCTATGGCGGGAAGCGCGGCGAACCGGTCGGCTCCCGGACACCGCGGCTCTCCGGGCCAGCGCGGCGCGGGTCGGGTGGCGCCACGTGGCGCTGGATACGCTAGGGCGCACCGCGCGCCTCGCCCTCGCCGGTATGCGGCTCGACCTCGGCGGCATCGCCAAAGGGTACGCCGCGGACCAGGCGCTCGACGAGCTGCGCAGACACAGCGTTGAGCGGGCCCTGGTGGCGATCGGCGGCGAGATCGTCGCGGGCCGCGCTCCGCCCGGTGAACCTGGCTGGCGGATCACCGTCGAGCACGCCGATTCCGGCCCCCCCGAGATCCTGCTCGCGGATGCCGCCGTGTCATCGTCGGGAGACACGGAGCAATTCGTCGAGATCAGCGGGGTGCGGTACTCGCACGTGGTGGACCCGCGCACCGGGATCGGCTTGACGCACCGCACGGCAGCCACGGTGGTGGCCCCGGACGGCATCACGGCGGACGCTTTCGCGACCGCGGTCACCGTACTCGACGGCGCGCAGCGCGCGGCGTTCATCGCGGCCCATCCGGAGGCGAGGTTCTATGTGAGAAGCGCTGCGGACCGCGCAGGCTGCGCTAGTACCCTTCCATGCCAGGACTCCCTCGCTCCTTGCCCCTTGACGGGGTTAGGTTGGCCATGTACAGTTCAGCCATGAACAAAACGCCGGGCTCGGACCGGCCGGTTCTCTGGCAGGTGCTGGGCGCGGCCCACGCCCTCGAAGCTCGGCTCGAGAGCGCGCTGTCGGCAGTTGGCCTATCCCTGCCCAAGATCGGGGTGCTCAAGATTCTGGCCGACGCGAAGGAGCCCATGCCGCTGAGCGAGCTGGCCGAACACAGCCACTGCGTGCGGTCCAACATGACGCAACTGGTAGACCGGCTGGAGGCGGACGGGCTGGTGCGGCGCGTGAGTGACGCCGGGGACCGGAGGATCCGCCGGGTGTCGCTGACGGGTAGCGGACGCAAGGCGTGCACCGAGGGCGTACGCATCCTGGAGGCGCACGAGCGCGAGACAGCCCGGGCGCTGGGCCAGGCGGATGCGGCGGCGCTGACCGAGGCACTGGGGCGAGTGGTCTCATGAGCCCGGGTCCGGGTTTTTTTATCGCAAGGATGATTTAGGGATAGACTATACAGACAAGTATCGTACAGCAGTGGAGGACACCACTCGAGCTCGCTCATCAACGGAGGATTCCATGTCAACCAACATCGCTACGCTGAACGCGGAGAGCCCGAGCACAGCCCTCGGTAACGGGGGGGCGGGCCTCGCGCGCTACCTGGTGCCGGCCGGCCGCGCAGCCTTCGCGGCGATCTTCATTTTCGCGGCGGCCGGCCACTTTTCGCAGCAGACCATTGCGTACGCCGCGCAGCAAGGGCTGCCGCTGCCGCAGATCCTGGTACCGCTATCCGGCCTGATCGCCTTCGCCGGGGGACTCAGCGTCCTGCTGGGGTACGGTGCCAGGATCGGGGCAGGGTTGCTGGTCGGGTTCCTCGTGCCCGCCACGCTCATGTTCCACAACTTCTGGGCGGTGACGGACCCGATGATGGCGCAAATGCAGCAGGCTATGTTCCTGAAGAACCTGTCGATGGTCGGTGGTGCGCTGCTGATCGCGTATCATGGCGCCGGACCGCTGAGCCTCGACGCGCGCCGCGCCAGGACCCAAGCGGCTATTACCTGATCCGCTTGATGCGCTCCCGTAAGTGGTCAATGAGCGACCGGACGCCGGCCGATACCCGGGCCTCCGCGTCCGCGATCCAGCCCGGCAGACCCGGCAGGCCCCAGCACCCCCCGCCCTCCGGCGGGGCGGTGCCCGGCAGGAAGTACTCCGGCTCGCCACCGCACCATGGGTTCGCGGCGAGCCCGGTGCGCGGATCCACTGCCACGATCTCCAGCTCGGGCGGCGGCGCGATGTCCCGGTCGCTGGCCGTCGAGCGGGTGGCGGTGATGAACCGCGCGAAGATGGGTAGCGCCGCCTGCGCGCCGGAGAGCCCGAGTGTCCGTCCGTCATCAAACCCTACCCACACGGCCACGGCCAGCGAGGGCGTGTAGCCCACCAACCACGCGTCCCGGAAATCGTTGGTTGTGCCGGACTTTGCGGCGATGGGCCCCGAGTAACCGCGGGCCCGCACCCCGCGTCCGGTGCCCCGCTCCACCGCTCCTTCCAGCGCCGACGTCACCAGGTAGGTCTCGGCGGGCGTGAACACCTGCTCGCCACCGTGTTCGGTGCGCTCAACCAGATCGCCGTCCTGATTCACGGCGCCTTCGACCGCGTGGAGCTCGGCGCGGAAGCCCTCCGCCGCGAGCACGCCAAAGGCGCCAGCCAGCTCCAGCGGCGTCCCCTCGGAAGCGCCGAGCGCCAGGCTCGGCACGGCGCGGAGCGGGCTCTGGATGCCGAGCCGCTTCGCCGTGGCCGCGAT
>JACPAP010000241.1 GCA_016180765.1 Gemmatimonadota bacterium | reverse complement strand
ACCGCCAGCAGGTGATGCGGATCGGTCGGGTGGGCCGCGAGATGAGGCTCCACCAACAGTCGCCCTTCTGGCCCGCGGCCGACGAGAAGGTTCGCCCCGACCTGAAGCACGGCGTCCTGGGCAGCAGCCCCGCGCGAAAGGCACACGCTGGCGAGGACCAGGAAGGACGTCTTCCGGAGCAGCGATGAGAACATCACGGTGCTACCCGAGCCCGTACTCCTTGATCTTTCGGTACAGCGTCCGCTCGCCGATCCCCAGCCGCTCGGCGGCGCGCCGGCGGTTGCCGTGGGTCTCCCGGAGCGCCGCCTCGATCGCGGCGCGCTCCACCTCGCTCATTTTCATCCCTGGCTGGTAGACCACGGCCAGCTCGTCGATCACGTTTCCCGCTTCCCGTTTCCCGCTTCCCGTCTCCTCGGCCCCGGTCCCCGAGACGACCTCCGCATATTCCCGCGCCCGGGACACGTCGATCACCTCGACCCGCTGCGGGGCCTCCTCGATGCGCCGCCGCAAGTCCTCCAGCTGGAGCTTGAGTTCGACCAGGCTGTGGAAGATGAATTCCAGCTCGTGGCCGTGCACCTCCGGCGCGCCGCCCGGCATCCGCATGGGCAGGAGCCGAGTGCCGGCCTCCCGCACGTCGCTGGGAATGTCGCTGGGCCGGATCTGCCGCCCCGGGGCGAGCACCACCATGGACTCGATCAGGTTCCGGAGCTGGCGCACATTGCCCGGCCAATGGGCGTCCACCAGGATCTGCATCGCCTCGGGCGACAGCCCGGGGAACGGCCGCCCGTGCTCCTTGGAGAGCTCGCGGACGAACCGCTTGATGAGGAGGGGGATATCGGAGCGCCGCTCCCGGAGCGGCGGGAGGTAGATCGAGAGCACGTTCAGCCGGTAGAACAGGTCATCGCGGAACTGGCCCAGCGCCACCGCTTCCTTGAGCGGCCGGTTGGTGGCCGCGACCACCCGCACGTCCACCCGAATGGGTTGGGTGCCGCCCACCCGGAAAAACGACCGGCTCTCCAGCACCCGCAGCAGCTTGACCTGAGTGGCGGCCGGCATGTCGCCCACCTCATCCAGGAACAACGTGCCGCCGTCCGCCAGCTCGAACCGGCCCAGCCGCCGCGCCGCGGCGCCGGTGAACGAGCCCTTCTCGTGACCGAACAGCTCGGATTCCAGCAGCGTTTCCGGCAGGGCCGAGCAGTTGACCGCGATGAACGGCTGGGCCTGACGCGGCGACAGGTGGTGCATCCCCAGGGCCACCAGCTCTTTGCCGGTGCCGGACTCGCCCTCGATCAGCACGGTGCTGGTCACCGGCGCCATCTGCTCGATCTTGACCAGCACCTCCTGGATGGCCGGACTCTCGCCGATGATCCCGGTCCGCTCCTGGAGCCGGCGTCGCTCGATGAGCCGGCGCGCCGCGGCCACCACCTCGCCGGGATCCACCGGCTTCACCATCCACGCCGTGAGCCCCAGGCGGTGGGCCAGGCCGCGCGGATCGGCGCTGGACGCCTCGACCAGTCCCAGGGTCGAAACCGAGTTGTCTCGCGCTACGCCCAACAGCTCGATCGCCGTGGACTCCTGCAGCGCGCCGGTCAGGACCACCACGTCCGGCTCGCTCTTGCGCAGCACGCCCACCGCGTCGTCCAGCGAAGACACCATGCTGGTCTGGAAGGCGCTCCGCTCGAACGCGGCGTTGGTGCGCACCGCCGTTTCGAGGTCGTCCATGGTGATGAGGACGCGGTCGGTCACGGTCTGCTGTCGGCTATCGGCGGTCGGCTATCGGTAATCCGACGGGGCCTGGTCCGTTGCCCGCTGCACGTTGCCCGTTGCACGTTGCACGTCAGTGGTGATCGGTTGGCGCCCCGGTCAGGAGCTGCACCGCGTGCTCCACCAAGCGCTCCAGCACCGCCAGCCCGTCCTTCACGCCGCCGGGGCTGCCTGGCAAGTTGACGATGAGCGCGTTGCCCCGCACCCCGGCGACGCCGCGGGAGAGCGCGGTACGCGGAACCCGAGCGCGGCTCGCCGCGCGCAGCGCCTCCGCAATCCCCGGCGCCTCGCGCTCCAGGACCGCCCGGGTCGCCTCGGGTGTGACGTCCCGCGGCGCCAGGCCGGTGCCGCCGGTCGTGAGAATCAGGTCCGCCACCCCATCGTCCGCCCAGCGCAGCAGCGCGCCGGCGATGCGGTCGCTTTCGTCCGGCACGATCTCCCGCGCGGCGACCGTGAAGCGCTTCCTGGTCGCCCACGCCACGATGGCATCCCCTGACGTGTCCTCGCGTTGGCCCGCTGCGCCGAGATCCGAGACGGTCAAGACGGCGACGCGAACCGGTGGTCGGCTATCGGCTGTCGGCTGTCGGCCTCCGGACGACCGTTTCCCCTTTCCCGTTTCCCGTTTCCCGCGCCTCACCTGCTTTTCACGCTTCCCCTATAAAACGGCAGCTTCACCACCTCTGCCTCCACCTTCTTGCCGCGGCAGTCGATCAAGAACTTGGTCCCGGGATCGACCGAGTGAGTGGGCAGATAGGTGGTGCCGATGGCTTGCTTGAGCGTGGGACTGAAGCCGCCGCTCCGCACCAGGTCCACCTTCCGCGCGCCCAGGTACACGTCGTAGCCGTGGCGGGGGATGACGCCTTTCTCGACGGCGTGGAACCCCACCAGCGTCCGCGTCACCTCTTTCGCCTTCACCCGTTCCAGCGCCGCCCGGCCGGTGAACGGCGCGCCCTTGTTCAGCTTCACGATCCAGCCGAGCCCCGCCTCGTAGGGGTTGGTGGTATCGTCGATGTCGTTGCCGTAGAGCGGGTATCCCGCCTCGAGCCGTAACGAATCGCGCGCGCCCAGCCCGATGGGCGACCCGCGCCCCTGCCCCACCACCGCGTGCCACATCACCTCGGCCTGCTTGGGCCGCAGGTAGATCTCGAAGCCGTCTTCGCCGGTGTAGCCGGTGCGCGAGACGAAGCACTCGATCCCCGCCACCTGGCCGGTGTCGAAGTGGTAGTAGCCCAGCGTCGCGAGGTTGAGCTTGGTGAGCGACTGCATCAGCGCTTGGGCCTCAGGCCCTTGAACGGCCAGCAGGGCCACTTCGTCCGAGATGTTCTTCAGCCGAACGTTGATACCGGCCTTCCGGTTCACGACGTGGCTCCAGTCCTTCTCGATGTTGGACGCGTTGACCACCATCATGAGCCTGTCGTCGAATCGGTACACCAGGCAGTCGTCCACGAAGGTGCCGTCCTCGGTGAGGATGGCGGAGTACTGGGCCTGGCCCTCGCGCAGCGCGCCCACGTCGTTGCAGGTGACGCGGTTGACGAAGGCGTTGCGGTCCGGGCCGGTGATCTCGAACTCCCCCATATGCGACACATCGAACACGCCGATACCGGTGCGGACGATCTCGTGCTCCCGGGTGATGCCGGTCGGGTATTGGACCGGCATCTCGAACCCCGCGAAGGGCACCATCTTGGCGCCCAGCGAGACGTGCAGGTCGTAGAACGGCGTGCGCTTCAAGCCGACGGTGGTGGTCATGCCTTCCCTTTCATCTCACCCCATGATCGTGGCCAACAACGCCTTCTGGACGTGCAGTCGGTTCTCCGCCTCGTCGAACACCCGCGACTGCGGCCCTTCGATGACCTCGTCCGTCACCTCTTCGCCGCGGTGCGCCGGGAGACAGTGCAGCAAAACGGCCTGGGGTGCCGCGAGGGCCATCAGCTCGCGGTCCACGGTGTAGCCCTTGAACGCCAGCGCCCGCGCCTCGGCTTCCTCCTCCTGGCCCATCGAGGCCCAGACATCGGTGTTGACCACGTGGGCGCCGCGCACCGCTTCCTCCGGCAGCTCCGTGATGCTCACCTTGGCGTTGCGCTTGGCCTGCTCGAAGATCTCGTGATTGGGCTCGTAGCCTTCCGGGCACGCCAGGCGCAGCTCGAAGCCCAGCACCTGCGCGGCGTGGAGCCACGAGTTGGCCATGTTGTTGCCGTCGCCCACCCACGCGACGACCTTCCCCTCCCAGCCACCCAGCGCTTCGCGGATGGTGAACAGGTCGGCCAGCACCTGGCAGGGATGCAGCAGGTCGGTCAGCCCGTTGATCACCGGCACGGTGGCGAAGCGCGCCAGTTCTCCCACGTCGCCGTGCGCGAAGGCGCGAATCACGATGCCGTCCACGTAGCGCGAGAGCACCCGCGCCGTGTCCTTGATGGGCTCGCCGCGGCCCAACTGGATATCCCGCGCCGACAGGAACAGGGCGTGGCCACCCAGCTGATACGTCCCCACCTCGAACGACACCCGGGTTCGGGTGCTGCTCTTCGCGAAGACCATGCCCAACACCTTGCCCGTAAGCGGCTGCTTCTTGTACCTGCCGACTTTCATCTGCGCGGCGAGGTCGAACAGGGCCTTGATCTCGGTGGTGGAGAGGTCGGTGATAGCGAGGAAGTCTCGTTTCGGCATACCCTCGAACCCAGGCAGGTCAAAATGACAGGCGGCGAAGGATACTACCCGCGGGGCAGAGTGGTGTAAAGGCCGATACCGACTAGAGGATGTACTTCCGGAGGTCCTCGTCGTTCACGATCCGCATCAGGCGCTGGCGGACGCCGGGGCCGTCGAAGACGAACTTCTTCTGCTCGGTGTTGGGCAGCTCGAACAGCAGGTCCTCGAGCAGGGTGGTCATGACCGTGTGCAGCCGGCGCGCGCCGATATTCTCCATGCGCTCGTTCAAGAGCCCGGCGATGCGCGCCACCTCTTCGATCCCGTCCCTGGTGAAGGTGAGCTCCGCACCCTCCGCGGCGCACAGCGCCGCGTACTGCTTGGTGAGCGCGTTCTCGGGCTCCGTCATGATACGGACGAAATCGTCCTTGGTGAGCGGGCTCAGCTCGACCCGGATGGGGAAGCGGCCCTGGAGCTCGGGGATCAGGTCCGACGGCTTGGACACGTGGAACGCGCCGGCCGCCACGAACAGGATGTGGTCGGTGCGGACGTAGCCGTAACGGGTTTGCACCGTGGAGCCCTCGACGATGGGGAGGAGATCCCGTTGCACGCCTTCGCGGGAGACGTCCGGACCCACGGTGCCGCGCTCCCCGGCGATCTTGTCGATCTCGTCCACGAAGATGAGGCCGTGGTTTTCCACCCGGTCCAGCGCTTCGTTCACCACGTCGTCCATGTCCACCAGCTTGCGCAGCTCTTCGTCCACCAGGATGCGTCGCGCTTCGGTGAGCCGCACCTGGCGGCGCTTCTTCCGCTTGGGCAGCATCTCCTGGAGCATCTCCATGAAGTTGACGTCGGCACCCTCCATCCCCGGCGGCGGCTGCATGTAGTCGAGGAGCGGGAAATTCTGCTGGGACACCTCGACTTCGACCTCTCGGTCTTCCAGCTTCCCGTCTTTGAGCATCTGGCGGAGCTTGTCGCGGGTGCGGCGCTGACGCTCGAGGTCGTCGGGCGCGGCCGCGGGGGCCGCAGCGGGGGTCTCGGGGCGGGCCTCTCCCTTGGATGAAACCACAAACAACCCGCGTTGCGACGGCGCTGCGCCCTCTGCGGCCCCGGCGCCCCCGCCGGCCGGTGGGGCGGTCGGGAGCAGGAGATCGAGCAACCTCTCATCCGCCCGCTCCTCCGCGGCGGGATAGAGCTCGTCCTCTCGCTCGCCCCGCACCATGTTGATGGCCGAGTCCACCAGGTCGCGGATCATGGACTCCACGTCGCGGCCCACGTAGCCCACCTCGGTGAACTTGGACGCCTCGACCTTGATGAACGGCGCTCCGGCCAGCCGCGCCAGCCGGCGGGCGATCTCGGTCTTCCCCACCCCGGTGGGCCCGATCATGATGATGTTGTTGGGCAGGATCTCGTCCCGGATGTCCTCCGGGGCCTGCGCCCGCCGCCACCGGTTCCGGACCGCGATGGCCACGGCCTTCTTGGCGGCGTCCTGCCCCACGATGTAGCGATCCAGCTCGGCCACGATCTGCTTGGGAGGCAGCTCCTCGAGCCACGGGAGCGGCTCGGGACCCTGGTCGGCGGCCTGGAGTTTCCCTTCGATACCCTGTGGCTCAGTCATACCTGGAAAGCGGCGGGCGGTCCGCGGGGTGGATTGGCGACTCCCCCGCAGACCGCGCACCGCTCACGCTCTCACCCCAATTCCAAGACGGTAATGTTTCGGTTCGTGAAAACGCAGATATCCGCCGCGATCTCGAGGCTGCGTTGCACGATCTCTGGCGCCGAGAGACTCGAATGCCCGGCCAGCGCCCGCGCCGCGGCCAGCGCGTACTGGCCACCGCTACCGATAGCCAGGAGCCCGTCGTCCGGCTCGATCAGCTCCCCGCTGCCGCTGACCAGGAACCCATGCTCCGCGTCCGCCACCGCCAGCAGCGCCTCGAGGCGCCGGAGGACCCGATCGCTGCGCCAATCCTTGGCCAGCTCCACCACGGCCCGAGGCAAGTTCCCCGGGAAGCGCTTGAGCTTCTCCTCGAACTTCTCGAACAGCGTGAGCCCGTCGGCCGCGGACCCGGCAAAGCCCGCCAACACCTTGCCGTCCGCCAGGGCGCGCACCTTCACGGCGTGTTGTTTCATCACCGTGTCGCCCAGGCTGACCTGGCCATCCCCGCCCATGGCGAGCTTGCCGTCCTTGCGGACGGCGAGAATGGTGGTGGCGTGAAATGACGTCATTCGTTGCTCCCTGGACTCCTGCCCCTCCTGCCCCTTTTCTGCCCTTTTCCTGCCCTTGTTCTGCCCTTCTGCCCCTTCCGCCGCCATCACGCGCGCGGATGCGCCTGCTGATACACCTTCTTCAAGCGATCCACACTGGTATGAGTATACACCTGTGTCGTGCTCAACGATGAGTGGCCCAAGAGCTCCTGCACCGCGCGCAGGTCGGCACCGGCGTCCAGCAGGTGGGTGGCGAAGCTGTGACGCAAGCTGTGGGTCGTGAGACCGCGTTCCCGGCCAAGGGCCGCAAAATAGCGCCGCACGATGGCCTGGATGCTGCGCGGGGCCAGTCGCGCCCCCCGGGCCGAGAGAAAGACGGCTCGGCGGTCGCCCTTGCCCGCAGGCAGCGGGCCGAGCAACTGGTCTCGCGCGCGATAATAGCGCCGGAGCGCCCGCACCGCGTAGCTCCCCAGCGGCAGGAGGCGTTCCTTTTTTCCCTTGCCCCGCGCCTTGGCCTGATCCGAGACCAGATCCACGTCGGCGAGGTTGAGCCCGGCCAGCTCCGACAGCCGCATGCCGGTGGCGTACAGCGTTTCCAGCAGCGCCAGGTCACGGACCCCCTGGAACTCCCCAGACTGGGCCAGCGTCTCGGCGAACCGGAACAGCTCCTCGACCTGCGAGCGGTCCAAGAACGCCGGGAGCCGTTTTTCCAGCCTGGGCAGTCGGACCCCACGCGCGGGGTTCACCTCCAGCCCGCGGCGGCCCGAGAGGAACCGGTAGAAGGTCCGGAGCGCCGAGACCGCGCGCGCCACCGAGCGCTTGGCGAGTCCATTCCGCTGCAGCGACCCCATGAAGCTCCGCATCGCCAGCCGATCCACGCCGGCCCAGGTCCAGGCGGCCCCGCCGTAGTACTCATCACAGAAGACGGTGAACAGCGCCAGATCTCGACCATACGCCTTCACGGTGTGGGGCGAGTCGTTGCGTTCCTTGGCGAGAAAGGTCAGAAACTCGGCCACGTCTCGGTGCTTGGAGTCGGGGGCAGCCGTGGGCACGGTTTACGACGGGAAACGGGAAACGGGAAACAGGAAACGGGGGGCCCCTTTTCCCGTTTCCCCTTTCCCCTTTCCCGCACTGGAGTGCTGGGCGTCCACGAAGCCCCGCATCGCCTCCAACGCCCGCTCCGCCAGCACGAGCTTCTTCTTCTGTTTGTCCCGCACCGGCCGATCCAGCGGCGGGAGCAGGCCGAAGTTCGCGTTCATCGGCTGGAAGTGCGCGGGGTCCGCCTGGTGCACGTACGTAAGCAGCGCGCCGAGCATGGTCTCCGGCGGCGGCACCAGGGGTCGCTCGCCCTGGAGCAGGCGCGCGAGGTTGATGCCGGCGAGCAGGCCGGTGCCCAACGACTCGGTGTAGCCTTCCACGCCTACCAGCTGCCCCGCGAATAGCAGGCGTTCATCGTCCCTCGCCGAAAGATGGGCGGTGAGCGTGGCCGGGCTGTTGAGATAGGTGTTACGGTGAATGCTGCCGTAGCGCAGGAACTCCGCGTGAGCGAGTCCGGGTAGCGTGGCGAATACCCGTTTCTGCTCCGGGATCTTCATCCGGGTCTGGAACCCCACCAGGTTCCACATCTGCGCGGCGCGGTCCTCCTGCCGGAGCTGGACCACCGCGAACGGCTCCCGCCCGGTCCGGGGATCCGGCAGGCCCACGGGCTTCATGGGGCCGAAGCGGAGGACATCCGTGCCGCGGCGGGCCATCTCTTCGATCGGGAGACAACCCTCGAAATATGGTACGGCGGCGGAAGCCGCAGGAATCGCATCGAAATCATGTCCCTCGAACTGCTCCGCCGTAGCCAACGCCCCGACGAACGCGTCATACTCCGGCTCGGAGAGCGGGGCGTTGAGATAGTCGTCGCCGCCACCTTTCCCATACCGCGAGAGCCGGTACAGCCGGCCCATCTCCAGGGACTCCGCGCTCACGATGGGCGCGATGGCGTCGTAGAACGCCAGCGAGGTGGCGCCGAGGCGGGCTGAGATTACCAGGGCCAGGGCATCCGAGGTGAGCGGGCCGGTGGCGATGACGGCCGGCGAGGGCAGCTCGGTCACCTCCTCCCGCACCACCGCGATGCGAGGATGCGCCAGCACGCGCCGCGTCACCTCGTCACTGAAGATCCGGCGGTCCACCGCGAGGGCGGCGCCGCCCGGCACCCGGGCCTGGTCCGCCACGTCGAGCAGCAGGCTGCCCAACAGCCGCAACTCGGCCTTGAGCAGGCCGTGGGCGTTGGTCAGCTCGGTGGACTTGAAGGTGTTGCTGCAGACGATCTCGGCCAGCCGGTCGGTCTTATGGGCCGGCGTACTCACCGTGGGGCGCATCTCGCACAGCGTCACCGCCACGCCCCGCTCCGCCAGCGCCCAGGCCGCCTCGCAGCCGGCCAGGCCGCCGCCCACGACGGTGGCGTTCACGGTGCTATGGTCGCCGGCGTCCCCTCCGGTACCGCGAATTCGTGCTCGCACTTGAGACACTTGCGGTACTCGCCTCGCGCCTTGGTGGCGCGCTTCTCCGCACCCAGGTAGCCGCACCGGGGGCAGGTGTCCGGCACCGGCCGATACCAGGTGCTGAACCTGCAGTCGGGGTAGTTGGAGCACCCGAAGAACGAGCGCCCCCGCTTGGTCCGCCGCTCCGCCAGGTCGCCGGTGCCGCAGGTGGGACACTTGACCCCCAACGGAATGGGCCGCGTGTGCTTGCATTCCGGATAGCGGGTGCAGGCCAGAAACTCGCCGTAGCGTCCGGTCTTGATGACCATGGGAGCGCCGCACTCCTTGCACACCTCGTCCGTGGGCCGATCCGGCGCCTTGTCCCGCTTGAGCGGTTTGGTGTAGCGGCACTCCGGGTAGTTGCTGCACGCGATGAACGGCCCAAACCGCCCGCTCTTCACCGTGAGCTTGCCCCCGCACTCCGGGCAGGGCGTGGTGTCCAGGTGCTCCACGTCATACGCCTCGCGGATCATCTCCTTGGTATCCACCTTACCCAAGGCGTCAGCGAACGGGTGCCAGAAGTTGGCCAGTACCTTTTGCCACCCCAGCTCGCCCTCTTCCACCTTGTCCAGCTCTTCTTCCATCTCGGAGGTGAAGCCCACGTTGAAGATGTCCGGGAACCGGCTCACCATCACCTTGGCGACCGTTGCGCCCAGGTCGGTGGGGTGGAACCTGCGCTGATCCACGCGCACGTAGTCGCGCGCGCGCAGCGTGGAGACGATGGTCGCATAGGTACTGGGCCGGCCGATGCCCAGCCGCTCCAGCTCTTTCACCAGGCTGGCCTCGCTGTAACGCGGCGGCGGCTCGGTGAAGTGCTGGCTGGGCACAATGTCGCGCACGTCGGCCTGGTCGCCCTCCTTCAGCGCGGGGACCGGAGCCAGGTCGTCCAGCGTGAGCCCCTCCTCGACCTCGTGCCCTTCGCGATACAGCACGTGATAGCCGTCGAATACCACCACCGAACCGGCGGCGCGGAACAGGTACGGGGCCGGGACGCGCTCGGCCGTTCGGGCCTGGCCCACCGGGAAGTCGATGGTCGTGGTGTGGTACACGGCCGGCGTCATCTGCGACGCCACGAAGCGCTTCCAGATGAGCTGGTAGAGCTTGAACTGCTCGGCACTCAAGTATTTCTTGAGCTGCTCCGGCCTCCGGTGCACGTCGCTGGGCCGCACCGCCTCGTGGGCGTCCTGCGCCGCCTTCCGGTTGGTGTAGACGTTGGGCTTCTCGGGGAGATACTTCTTGCCGAACTCGTGGGAGATGAAACCGCGCACCCCGTCAATCGCGGCCGGGGCCGCCCGGGTCGAGTCGGTGCGCATGTAGGTGATGAGGCCGACGGCGCCCTCGTCCCCCAGCTCCACGCCCTCGTACAGCTGCTGCGCGGTACGCATGGTCCGCTGGGACGAGTACCCCAGCTGCTTGGCGGCCTCCTGCTGCAAGGTGCTCGTGGTAAAGGGCGCGGGTGGGCGCTTCCTGCGCTCCTTGCGCGTCACCTCCGAGACCACGAAGGGCCGGCCCTTGACCTCGCGGACCACCGCCTCGGCCGCGTCGCGCGAGTGCAGCTCCGGCTTCTTGCCAGCGATCTTGTGCAGCTTGGCGGTGAACTGCTTGCCCTGCGCCTCGCACTGGGCCTCGATGGTCCAGTACTCCTGCGGCTGGAACGCGCGAATCTCCTCCTCGCGCTCCACGATCAGCCGCAGTGCCACCGTCTGCACCCTGCCCGCGGAGAGACCCGTCTTGACCGATTTCCACAGCAGCGGGCTCGCCTTGTAGCCCACCAACCGGTCCAGGATCCGCCGCGCCTGCTGCGCCTCGACCTTGCGGTCGTCGATCTTCACCGGATGCTTCATGGCCGCCTGCACGGCGTCCTGGGTGATCTCGTGGAACAGGACCCGGCGCACTTTGGCGCCGTCGCCGATCTGCTCGGCCACATGCCACGCGATGGCCTCACCCTCGCGGTCCGGGTCCGTCGCCAGGAACACCCTACCCGACGCCTTGGCCGCGCGGCGCAGCTCGGCCAGGGCTTTCCCCTTCCCACGGATGGTCACGTACTTCGGGGCGAACCCCTTCTCGACATCCACGCCCAGCTCGCGCTGCGGCAGGTCCCGAATGTGGCCCACCGTCGCCTTGACCGTGTAGCCCTTCCCCAGGTACTTGCCGATGGTCTTCGCCTTGGTGGGCGACTCGACGACCACCAAAGAGCCCTTGCGGTCCGGCGACGCTTCTTTCTCAGCCGCGGCTTTGCGTTTGGCCATATTCCTTAAGTAAAGCGATGTCCGCCGTCCGATATCCGATGTCCGTTGTCCACCCGTCGACGCTGCACGCTTCCCCGCCTCGCGTTTCCCGGTTCCCGGTTCCCGTTCAACGGGTGAATGCTGAGGCCCGAACGTCAACTCCCAAACAACACCCTTACCGTCTCAAACCCCGCACGGTTCCCGACGTAACGCGCCCGGGGCCCGAACCGTCACCGTAACCCGCGGTGCTACTGCATGTTGCGATGATTGGGCCGGCGAGCGGCCAGGGAACGTCGAGGGCGCGGATTAATACCACCCGGCCAGCGATCGCGCAAGATTGCAGACCTCCCGGGCCACGGCCGCGGGGTCGTCTCGGTCCGCTGCCACGGTCACGTCGCACCGCTCGTAGAAGCTCCGGCGCGCCCAGAGCAGTTGGCCCAGCCGCGTGGCCAGGTCACCCCCGGCCAGGAGCGGTCGGCTGCCAGCATTCGGCCGTGCACGCCGGGAGGCCACCTCAGGTGCCACGCTGAGGTACACCGTGAGGGCGCGGCCCGAGACCGCCTCCAGATTGCCCGGCTGCGCCGCCCAGCCACCGCCGGCGGCGATGACGCACGACGGCGTCAGGAGCGCGGCTTCCATCTCAGCTCGTTCCAGCGTTCGGAACCCGCCTTCGCCGTCCTGAGCGAAGACCTGGGAGATGGCCTTGCCGCTCCGCCGCTCGACGGCGTCGTCCAGATCCACGAACGGCGCACCCAGCGCGGCTGCCACCAGCTTGCCGATGGTCGTCTTACCGGCGCCTGGGAGGCCGACGAGTACAACGTGACGACGGGCGGGGCCCGTCATTAAAGTCTCCGGACAACTGACGTTAACCCAATCCCTCCCACCGCCGATTCATCCGCGCCACGTACGCATCAAAGTTGGCCCGCATCTCCCCCACCGAGTCCCCGCCGAACTTCTCTCCCATGGCCTGCGCCAGCACGATCGCGAGCACACCTTCCGCGATCACGCCCATGGCCGGCACCGCGCTCACGTCGGAGCGCTCGGACTGTGCCTGGGCGCGCTCACCGGTGGTGAGCTCCACGGTGCCGAGCGGCTGCATCAGCGTGGAAATGGGCTTCATCGCCACGTGCACCACCAACGGCTCGCCGGTGGTCATGCCGCCCTCGAGCCCGCCGGCCCGGTTGGTGCGCCGCGCCAAGCCGCCGGTCTCGGTGCGGCCGCCGCGCACGATCTCGTCGTGCACCTCGGAGCCTTTGCGCCGGGCCGCTTCGAATCCCAGGCCGATCTCCACGCCTTTCACCGCGGGAATGGACATCATCGCCTGGCCGATGCGCCCGTCGAGCTTCCGGTCCCAGGAGACGTGCGACCCCAGGCCCAGGACCAGACCTCGAGCTACCACCTCCACGATCCCACCCAGCGTATCTCCGGCGCTCTTGGCCGCGTCGATGGCGCGCATCATCGCTTCGGTGGCCGCCGGGTCCAGGCAGCGCACGGGCGAGGCATCCGCGGCATCGTTGAGGGGAGTGGGCAGCGGGTCGGGGGCGGTGGCGCGCACCGGGCCCAGTTCCACCACATGGCTGCCGATCTCGACCCCGAACTCGGCGAGCAGGCGGCGGCACACCGCTCCACAGGCCACCCGGGCGGCCGTTTCCCGCGCGCTGGCCCGCTCCAGGATGTCGCGGGCGTCCGGGCGATCGTATTTGAGCACGCCCACCAGGTCTGCATGCCCGGGCCGGGGCCGCGTGACCTGGCGCCGGCGGGTACTCCCGCCTCTGCCGCCACTCCCACCCTCATCAGGCTCCGCCGCCATCACGTCGGCCCAGTTCTCCCAGTCGCGGTTCGGGATCAGCATCGCGATGGGTGAGCCGAGCGTCTGGCCCGCCCGCACCCCGCTCAAGTATTCGACCGTGTCCGCCTCGATCTTCATCCGGGCGCCACGGCCATAGCCGCCCATACGCCGCTTGAGCTGGTGGTTGACGTCCTCGGCGACCAGCGGGAGCCCCGCGGGGATGCCCTCCAGGATGGCCACCAGCGCCTTGCCGTGGGATTCGCCGGCGGTGGTGAAACGAATCACCGGCTGCGTGGGCTAGAGTGCCAGTGCCAGCCGCAAGCCATCATCCACCTGGCCGAGCGTGCGCGGCGCGAGTCGCCGAACCCGTTCGGTGAGACGTCCCCGGTCCATGGTCAACACCTGCGAGACATTCGCCACGGAATCGCGGGGAAGGCCCGACACCCGCGACGGAACCAGGACATTCCCCGGAGCATCGACCAGACGGAGATTGGCGGTCAGCATCACCACCGTCACCGTCGCCAGGCGGCTGCGATTGAACGCGTCGCTCTGGACCACCAGAACGGGGCGACGATAGCCCGGCGCCGACCCGTCCGGATCCGGCAGATCAGCCCACCAAATGTCACCCCGCGCGATGACCACCCGGTTTACCAAGACTCGCGGGGAACTGCCTCGAGTTGCGCCTTCGTCAGCGCGGGGTCGAGTCGGCTGTCCTCAGCAGCGTACACCGCGTTGAGCCGCTGCGTGATCTGGTCGCTCTGGTGTTTCGCGAGGAATTCAGCGAGCGCGCGGGCGTACAATTCGCTGCGGCTCACGCCAAGGCGCCTGGCGAGGCGATCTCCGGACCGATACAGATCGTCGGGAAGGGAAATGGCCGTTTTCATACCGCAGTATGACCACGAGAGCTATGGTCGCGCAAGGCGGGCTGGTTCCCATACAGCGTCGTCCTCCACCCCCCAGTCGAGAGCTGGGGCTCAAAACACCAAACCCGGCTTGTGGCCGGGTTTGGACGTGCGAACACATCGGCCACCACCTAGGGCTCTCCCCCGGCCCACCGCTTGGAGGGGTAGCTATTGGTCACCGGCGGCAGCCGCACGGTCACCACGCCTTTGGCCGTGACGCCCACCAGGATCTGTTCGCCCGATGGCAGCTTGGCCACCCTGAGCGGGCCGATCACCGGATCCCGAATGGGAATGCTGGCGATCTTACCGAAATAATAGGTGTCAAACACGTCAATCTGCGGGTCCGGGCTCGCCGCGAACGCGATGCGGTCCGCGTTGCTGAGCCCGCTGGGCGAGGTTCCCAGGTTGGGGTTGAAATCGTGGATGAAATTCAAGTCCAGTCCAAAATTGGGCCCGGCGATCACCATGATACCTTTGAGACGGAGGTCCCGGTCCAACACGAAGACCGAGTCCGCGCGGATCAGGTTGGTCAGACCGTTGAAGTTGAGGGCGATCGCCTGTATGGCGGTCGACGTATTGGTGATTTGGTTCCGCACGTCGAGATCCGGCGAGACTCCTCGGTCCCGGTTCAGGGGACGGAGGGTGCCGAAGGCGTCGGTGGTGTCTTGGGTCACGCCGGCGTTGGCGTCGTAGGCCACCGCGCGCGCGAACACCAACGGCGGGCTTCCGGAGCCGCCCTCGCCGATGAGCGCCCGGGCGAAGTTGCCCGAGTTCCGCACGAAG
>JACPAP010000102.1 GCA_016180765.1 Gemmatimonadota bacterium | reverse complement strand
TCTGATCGGGAAACGTGACTACGCGGACGACGGACCCTCTCGCTGCGGCTCCTTGACAGTCCGCCCCGCCACTCCCCTGGGAGCCTCGCTGCGAGGATCCGTCGCCCGCTAGGTCACGTT
Source organism: Gemmatimonadota bacterium (assembly GCA_016180765.1). Lineage (GTDB taxonomy): Bacteria > Gemmatimonadota > Gemmatimonadetes > Gemmatimonadales > GWC2-71-9 > JACPAP01. Next base: position 4,541 of record JACPAP010000102.1, on the reverse strand, counting down.
TCCCGTTTCCCCTTTCCCGTTTCCCGTGGTTTATTCCTCCCCATGCTCAGCGTGACGTTCTTAGGCACATCCGCTGCCCGGCCGACGGTCGAGCGCAACGTCTCCGCCACGGCCATCGTGCGCGAGGGAGAGACGCTGCTGTTCGAGTGCGGCGAAGGGACCCAGCGCCAGATGATGCGCTATGGCGTCTCATTCACCCTCTCGGACGTCTTCGTCACCCATTTTCACGCCGATCACTTCCTGGGCATCGTGGGACTGGTGCGGACACTGGGGCTCCAGGGGCGCACCGAGCCCATGCGGCTGTACGGGCCCAAGGGCGCCAGGCGGGTGCTGGGGGCGGCTCTTACGCTGGGCGTGGAGCGGGCCCCGTTCGAGGTGGACGTAGAGGAGCTCAAACCCGGCGATACGGTGGAGCGCCACGGGTACCGCGTCCTGGTGTTCGACACCGAGCACGGCCGCGCGTCCGTCGGGTACGCGCTGGTGGAGCACCAGCGCCTGGGCCGCTTCGATCCGGAGAAGGCGCGCGCCCTGGGCATCCCCGAAGGGCCGCTGTGGGGGCGGATCCACAAAGGCGAGACGATTCAGCTGCCCGACGGCCGCTCGGTGGAGCCGGCGGAGCTGGTGGGGCCGCCGCGGTCCGGGCGGAAGGTGGTGTATTCGGGCGACACGCGGCCGTGCGAGAGCGTGGTGAGGGCCGCGGAGGGCGCGGATCTGTTGATTCACGAAGCCACGTTCGGGGACGAGGAGAAGGACCGCGCCAAAGAGACCGAGCACTCGACCGCGACCGAGGCCGCCCAGGTGGCGCTGGCCGCGCGGGCGCGAAAGCTGGTGTTGCACCATCTCAGCGCTCGCTATTCGGCGGATGCGGACGTGCTGCTGCAACAGGCGAAGGCCGTGTTTCCAGAGACGGTCGTCGCCCGGGATGGGATGACGATCGAGGTTGCGTTCCGAGAGGACTGAGCCGACTGCCCGGTCTCGACGGCCTCAATAGCGGATCCTGTCAACCTCGAACGGAACCACGACGCGCAGTGAGGCAACCGGTCCGCGGTGGGAAACTGGCCACGGTAGATCGGGACTGCCCGCCCACTGATACTGGATTTCGGGGATGAGGACCAGGCCGGCCACGTGCGCCTGCACCGACAGGCTTGGCGCCCCGAAGAACTCCATCGCATGGTCGCTGGTCGTGAACCCCGCCCCCGGCACCCCCGCGCGCTGCGCGAACCGGGCCACGCCGAGCGTCCCCCCGGGTACCACCTCCAAGGCGCCAGCGGGAAAGAGGAGCCCCAGATCGGCCCCGAACACCTGGACGCGGTTTCGGACATCCACCGACGTCGTGGGAGGGGTGGCCGGCTCCGTACTCCCGGTTTGATAGGTCCAACGCAGGCCCACGTAGGCAAGCCGGCCAGCGGCGACTCCGAGGACCAGGCCGGCGCCGATACCGTAGGGAGCCGCCGGCCCGTAGCTCACGATCGACCCGAGCTGCACCTCGCCTAGTTGTGGGTACGCTGTAGACGGCAGGCAGATCAAGGCCGCGACCAGCGGCGCGTTGCGGAGCAGTCCGGTCACACGGCGTCCTTGATCACCCGGGCAAGGCGCCGCATAAGTTCGCTCACCGGGGGCAACAGCCGATCGAGCGTCTCCTGGTCGTCCACCCAGGTGACGGTGCCCTCGAGAAACAACAGGTCCACCAGTGGTACCAGCGATTCGGCACCGCTGAACAGCACGCCCACCTCGCCGTCCATGAACATCCCGCGATAATCCTGGTTTTGGGAGCCGGCGATGGCGTAGCCCGCCGCCCGTGCCGTGCCGCGGGCTGGCGCGAAGATGCGTTTGGCGATGCGCTCCAGGTCCTCCGTGAACCGCCGGGCGTCAGCGTATTCGGCTTCGATGGAGTAGGTCGCCTCGCGGTAGCGCAGGTAGGTGGACATGAACAGTGGCCACTCCGGCGAGGTGGCGATGGCATCCCAAAACTCTTTGGTCGCCCAAAACTGGACCTTCTGGTGGAGCTTGGGCGGCTCCGTGGCGCCTGCCTGCCCCGGCCCGGGAGACTCCGCCCCGCGGGCTGGAGTCCCGGCCTCCGCCACCACCGGCAGTAGCTGGCTGCTCGACGGGATGAGCGAGCGGAGAGAGGGGCTGGCCGCGACGCGGCGCGACCAGGTCTCGGCCCGACTGGCGAACCCGTGCCGATCGACTTCGAGGGCATAGAGTCCCGTGCGCAGCTGTCCCCCCGCCGCCCCGATCGCGCCCCCCAGCTCTCGTCGTACCAGCACTAGCCGCGTGAACAGCTCGTGAGCCCGCGCCATCTGCGGAGACCCGCTGCTCGGCCCGTTGTCCCGGGCCGGCGCGATGATGGAGACCGTGGCACCACGCAGGCACGCGCCCACTAGCAGCCCTGCGTAGAACGTCGAGTTCCAAAGTGAGTCCGGGATCTTGAAGATGGCTCCGGATCCGAGCAGCGAATAGAACAGCGCCTTCCCGACGTTGAGCGGTTTGGGGAGGTACCCGGTGCCGTTCACCAGCGCCACGGCGTGCGCATCGAACCCGTCTGCGGCACCCGGCTCGACAACCCGCATCGCCTTCTCACCCGGGAACGGGTCCCTCCGGAAGAGGAGCGGCAGGTCTGGCTCGGCGATGCCCTGGCTCACCAACAGGTCACGAGCCGCTCGCTTGAGCTCGAGCAACAACGGTCCCTGAACCAACAACGACCGATCGTCCCATGACGGACCCAGGTAGTGTTGGCCCACACCCATCCCCGTGAGCACAGCCAGCCCGCTCGAGGGGTCGGCCTCGGTGACGTCGTGAAACGCGAGCTTGCGGTGATCTCGCATCACTTGGTCGGGATAAGCGAAGAGATACGATTCTGGAGCCAGGCCTCGCCATATTGCCGGGCCTCGGCCCGCAACACTCTCGAGCCGCTCACGGCGTCGCGGAGCCGCTGCTGCGCCAGCGCCAACCGCTCCGGGTCCCCCGGGGCGCTTCGGGGCAGTTCCGGCGTGGCGCGCAGAGGATCCTCCAGCACGTTCATCAGTAATCGCGACTTCCGCTGTTCGTAGTAGTGCTGGTCGAGGAAGATGAAATAGGTCGGCAGGGTGCCGGTCCGGTCGTACGCCTCGACCCGCTCCGCCAGCGTCCTGAGGTAGCCGTCCACCACCTGCGTGAACGACGCCCAGTCGAGGCTGCCGTCCGCCGCCACGGCGGGAAAATCGTGGATCCATAAGACGTGATAGTCTTTGGTCTCCCGGATGGTCCGCAGCAACTCCCAGTGGAACTGCAGGTTGGCCACGTACTGGATGCGGTTGTGGTCGCTGAACCGAACCTCGGTCGCCTGCTCGAGCAGCGCATCCAGCTCGCTCTGCTCGTCGTATTGTTCGGGGAGTAGCGCGTACTGCAGCGGGAGCCAAACCACGCGTGGATCGTCCCATTCTTTGGCGGCCTTTCCGCGCACCTCATCCAGAAGCGCCGTGAGGCGCTGGAACACGAACAACACCGGTTCGGTCCGGGCTTCCGGGGTGACTCCGGACGAGACCACCAAGCGGCTGAACCGCCCGCGGGCTACGGTGGCCAGCTCTTCCAGCGTGTCCTTCTTCTTCTTGCGACCGAGGAGGCTGTTGTACGGAAGGATGACGGCCTCGAGCAGTATCCCCCGGGCGCCGCGTGCTAGTTCGCGACCCGCGGTGCTGTCCCCGGCAGCGAGGGAAAAGGCCCGCTCCAGCGTCGAGTGGAAATGTCGCACCTCCTGCTCGACGCTCCGGAGGGCCAGGTGGGCCTGCAGCTCCCCGATGTAGCGTTGGGCACGCGCCAGGGCGATGCCGGCGTCGCGTCCGTCCTGGTCGAGGAACGGCACCACCAATCTCCGAATCCACTCCGCCGAGGCGCGCAGGCTGTCGAGCACGACACTCAGGGTTGGTTCGGACACGCGGTACGGTACCGCGGGCTGGAACTCGGCGCCGACCACGACGTACTCCCGGATTGGCTGGCCGCGGCCAGCCAGGGGCTCACCCAACGGCGTGTACCAACCTACGGTGAAGCTGTGCCCCCGCAGTGGGTACCAGTCGACGCGCAGCTGGCCCCCCGGCAAGATGATGCCGCCTCGGCGGACCGGACTGTGGGCGGTGACCAGCAAGTCGAGAGCCCGGTCACGAAGGTTGTAGTCCGCACCCATGCCCATGCTGAGGTAGGGGACGCGGAAGAGGGCCCGAGCCCCGGCGTCGACCTCGGCGCCCCGTGCTCCGCCGTACGCCTCGAACCCGATACTGGCCAGGCCGGCGATCGGGCTCAGAAGATCATGGGAATTCCCAACGTAGGCCCTCACCAGGAGTTGGTCGGAGGGACCCTCAAGAAGGCCACCGGCGCCGAGGCCTGCCTGCCAGCGCCATCGGGGCGGCTGCCCGAGCGAGGCCGTGCGCCCACCGTCCTCCGGCGGGCGGCTCCATTGGGCGTTAGCGGCGGCGACCCTGCCGGGCAGGAGTCCAGCAGCGGCCGTCCAAACCGCTAAAGTCCACCAACCTTGCAAGCCGACAGCGCGCACCTGGGACCTCCTG
>JACPAP010000101.1 GCA_016180765.1 Gemmatimonadota bacterium | reverse complement strand
GCGCCGACGAGTGGGTGGCGCCGCGGCCTGGAACGGCACCCCGGGCGGGCGCTGCGACACGTGCTGGAGTGGGCGGCGCTTCACAGGGCCGAATTGTTGGCCAACTGGCAACGGGCCCGACAGGGCGAAGCGGTCCGGCACATTGCGCCCCTGGAGTGAGATGATGATTACGACGTCATGGAAGCCAGATACGTTCGCGACTACGTGGTCTGGCTACGGTTCCGCAATGAGGCCGACTTCGCCTCCGGTTTCCTCCACGACGCCGTGCGCGTAAAGGTCTGATCCGCGCTCACCCCGCCCGGCTGAAACTTTTTCCACCCAACTCTCGTATTGGAAGGATCAGGACGTAGTCGGTTCGCGGCCCTCGTTGTCACGCCGCGCCCTGCCTGGCGACTGCCCCCGTGCATCACGCACTGACACCAAACCCCCAAGCCGTGCAGGAGGCCCAGCTATGCCTGTGCCCGTGGACCGGAGTCTGCGCCTCCCCGAAACCGAGTACGTCCCGGGGAGCCAACTCAAGTCAGGGATCGCCATCCATCACACCGTGGGCGGGAGCGCGGAAACCACCGTCCGGCTGTGGCGCCGCGACCGGACCGACGGCGGCCGCCCCAACCTGGTCGCCACCGCCTACCTCATCGCCCACGACAGGACCGTGCTCGAGGTCTTCGATCCCGCCGCCTGGGCCTACCAGTTCGGCCTCACCTAGACGCCCGCCGCCCGGCTCACCTTCGAGAAGCGCTTCATCGGGATCGAGATCGCCAGCGAGGGCGGCCTGATCGAGCAGGACGGCGAGCTGTACTGCTTCGACCGCGTCTCCCCCCGCACCAGGAAGCCTAAAGAAGAGGCGTTCGACGGCGGCGACCGCTACCGCGGCTACCGCTGGTTCGATCGCTACGAGCCCGCCCAGCTCGAGGCCCTGGGGCGGCTGGTGGACGACCTCTGCACCCGCTTCGCCATCCCGCGCCAATACCCCGACCCGCCGTTCGCCTACTACGGCGACGCGCTGGCCCGCTTCGAAGGGATCATCGGCCACGCCATGGTCCGTCCCGACAAGAGCGACCCGGCGCCGGACCCGCGCCTGTGGCAGACCCTGGAGCAGCGGGCCGCCCTGAAGCCCGCGGCCGTCTCACCCCCGGCGCGCCCCAAGGGGCCGCCGGCGCTCACCAGCCGCGAGATCGAAGCGCTGTTCGCCCAGAACGCCGCGCGGATCCACGCCATGGACATAGCGGCCGGCAGCCTGGTCAAATGGCTGCTCATGGAGCTGGAACGCCGCCGCACCTACCTGCGGCTCGCCGAGCCCAAGCCGGGCACGCACACCATTGGCTACGAGGTGGTCCAGGGCGACCGCGGCGCCGTGCAGCGCATCGCCAAAGCCCTGGGCTTTCTCGAGGTCACGGACCGCCGGCTGGAGGTGCGCCATGCGTAAGGCCGTTCTCCGGGATTCGGTCGTGGCCGTGGTGGATGCACGCCAGCGGCAACAGGCGGCGCTCACGATCCAGCGCCAAACCCTTGAAGCCGATATCCGTCGGCACCGCGATTCCGTGATCGCCCTCGCGCGCCGCCGTGCCGCCGCCCAGCTCACCGTGCGCCGGCTCCGGACCGTGGGCGCGCTCCAGGACCAGCTCCGCGCCGCGTTTCCGGAACTCGGCGACGGGGCCTGGGGCGTCACCACCCTGCCCTTCGAGGACGCCGACACGCTGGGCCTGGAATACCTGCTGGTGCCGGCGTGGTTCGCCGAGACCTTCGCCATTGACCGCGGCAACCCCGAGTCGTGGCGGGCGCAGAAAGACCAGCTCCTGGCGGTGGACTCGCTCCGCTTGGTCATCACGGCATTTCAGGACTCGGTGACGCGGCTCGTGGCCGCTAACGCGGCCGCCTACCAGGCCGGTTACCAGGCGGCGTACACCGGCTACCAGGACCTCTCGCAACGCTTCGTCGCCAAGCTGAAAAAGCCCCGCATCCGGCTGCGATCGGCCGTGGCACTCCTCGGCACCGCCGGCGCCGGACTGGTGATCGGGAGGACCATCCGTGAGTAGGCGCTGCTCGAGGCGAGACGCCCTAAGCCCTTGCGTCAACCGCGGTTGCGGACGCGGCCGCCCTATTTACATCGGCCCGATGTCAATTCGCATCACCCCGCTGCAAATTGACATCGGCCTGTGTCAATTGACATCACCCGTGTGCAAATTTGCATCGACCCGAAGTCAATTGACATCAGCCCCGTGCAGATTGACATGCGCCCGATGTCAATTGACATGCCCCGCGCAAACTTGCATCGGCCTCATGTCAATTGACATCACCCCCGTGCAAACTTGCAGGCGCCTGATGTCAATTGACATCACCCCGCTGCAAATTGACATCGCCCTCCGTGAATTTGCATCACCCCGATGTCAATTCACTTTGAAGCACTGATGATGTCCCGTACAGGCGCCCCACTCGCCCTTTCTGGTGTGCTACCGCTGTCAATATGGAGTCAGGCGGGCTCCCCTCCCGGGCTCAGGAACGCGCCGTGGGCATCGGATAACGCGCGCCAAAGACCGTGTTAACCCAAGACCAGCTTCCCCGGCCGCATCCAGACCAGCGCACCCAGCCCGAAGCCGCCGAGCCCCACGAGCAGGAGTGGATCGCGGGCCAGGTACCAGAACACGCCGCCGATGGCCGCCGTGGCCTCCGCCAGGGCCCAGAGCACGATGGCGCGAGGGCCCTGCGCCGCCCACCAGGCGGCCGCGTCTTCTCCCGTGCGCAGCGCCTCGATCTGGCCGCTCACCAGCTTCATGAGCACCACCACGGTGAGGATCTCGGCGCCGGCCGCGGCGCGCAGCACCGTCGTGAGATTGGGGGCTGGAGGTGGCGAGACCCGGGCAAGCGCCACGAACACGCCGATGATCAGGATCGCGGTCAGCGTGAGCGCGGCGTGGAGGATGCGTGGCACCATGGGAAGGGTCACCACCGAGCGAGCGATGTCCGATATCCGATGTCCGACGTCCGAGAGTGCCCCCGACGGACATCGGACATCGGACATCGGATATCGGATAGCCTCACGGC
>JACPAP010000100.1 GCA_016180765.1 Gemmatimonadota bacterium | reverse complement strand
ACGCTCCAGCTGGAGAGTCCGCTGCGGCCGGCGTTGGCGCCCTGGACCGCCCTGGCGGAGATCGAGAAGGGGGCGGGCCGGGTCTTCGCCAGCGAGGTGGTCAAGGTGCTGCGCCGGGGGGCGGGGTTGCCGGTCCGGGCCGACCGCGAGGTCCGGTTGGAAGGCTTCGCGGTCCATCGTCCACTAGCCGTGGGTCAGCCTCCGTGCCCGGCGCTCCCATGAGCAGTGGCCGCTTGGTTCATGGCTGCACTACACCTGGGTCACCAACTCCAGCCAAGGGGTCGATCCCCGCCGCCGGAGTGCCGGCCGGGGAGTGTGATCTGCGTCACTGCGTCGTACTCTATGGTGGTGGTCTGTTCTATCCAGTAAATCTCACACGCGGCAGATCTTCAACGAGCGCGGATGAGCACGCGGCGCCACCGGCGCCCCCGCGCCTAGCGATACGTAACCGAAACACCTGTAACCGCAAGGTCCGACAGAGCCCAACAGCCCAATGCGGTGGTCGCGGATTCTGACCACTGTCAGCGAAGCTTTCCCGCTCTGCCGACGGACCGGCGCCGCTCTAGGGGGAGACACGGTCCCCATCTGGAAACGCAACGCCCGTCTCGCACCGAGCAGCCGCCTGCTGCTCTCCCTCAGGGCGCGACGGGGCCTCGGAAGCGGGGACCTCCGTCGGCGCCCGCACGGTTCCGCGGGCTACACGCTCATCGAGTTGCTGATGGTGATAGCCGTGATGGGCGTCCTCCTGGCTATGGCTGCCCCCCGGATCCACTCGGTCCTGCAACACGCCAAAGTGAACGCGGCGGCCTCGGTGCTGGCGATGGACCTCCAGTACGCCCAGATGGTGGCGGCACGGCAGCGCCGCCCGGTGGTGCTCATTCTCGTCCCCGACACCAGGCAGTACTTGATTCGCGATCGGCCGGTCGGGGGCACGGTGTTCCGGACCCGGCTGTTCGGCCAGGACACGGATTACCTGCTGGATGAATTGTTGTCCACAACTTCCGCGATGGAAGTGTTCCCCACGGGAATCACCCACGCGAGCACGACCTTCACACTAGGCTTGGGCGGATATCGCAGGCATGTCACGTTCACCAGGGCAGGGCAGATCCGGGTCTTGGCGGGCTCCTGAGCCCGGCGGCGGGGAACGCGGCGTCAGCCTGATCGAGATCGTGCTGGCGCTGGCCCTTCTGTCGGTGGTGCTGGTGTCCCTCACAGGGTTGATGTACCAGGTGCAGCGGCATGCCCGCTCGTCCGGCCTGGTCGCCTCCCGGAGCGCGGCGGCGATGAACGCGGCGGCGTGGGCCCAGGCCATTCCCTTCGATAGCATCCCGGGTCTGGTGGGGTGGGCGGCGGAAGACACCATCGGCGAGTTGGTGTCCCGGCGGTACATGAGCTATGAGACCTCGGGCAGTTGGCGCATCATGACCATCGTGGTCAACCCGGAGGGCAACTCACAGACGCTGGTGCGGCCGGAAACCCTGACCGTGGTGCGCGCCAAGGCGATCAGCACCGCGCCGCTCAAGGTCCGATGAACCGGCGCGGGTTCACGCTCACCGAGCTGCTGGTGGCCCTGACGGTGATGTCCGTCGCCGGCATCGCCCTGATCCGGTTGCTGACCGCGACGACGCGGTTTGTGAGCCTGCACGACACCATGCTGTCCGCCCGACACGGAGCGCGCGCCGCCTTGAACACCATGGTGGCCGAGCTGGGAGTGGTGGGAGACAGCGGCTTGACGGCGGCCACGGCGGACGGGAAGAGCATCACCGTGCGCCCCCCCTACGCGTTTGGCGTTACCTGCCGGCACGCGTCGTCCCAGAGTTTTGTGGGTTCCCTCATGCCGGCGGATTCGGTGATGTATGCGTCGGCCGTAGTCGGCGGATTCTTCTGGCGTCGGTTAACGAGCAAGTACGCCCATGTCCCGGGCCCCATCACCGTCGCACCATCGGACGACGCCGCAAAGTGCGATGCCGACAGCGTCAGAATCGTGCCCGGGGGGACCCGCGTGGTGGTCTCCGGGTATCCCGCGTCGTTCTTCCCAGAGTCGCTGGCGGTGTTCATGCTGTATCAGGTGGTGACCTACCGGTTCGGCGACTCCGCCACCTTGCCGGGGCGCATCGGCCTCTGGCGCCAGGCCGGCGGCAACGCCGACGAGGAGCTGGTGGCGCCCTTCGACGGGGCGGCCGGGTTCGGGTTCCTGGTGGGCGGGCCGAACGCGGCGACGCTCACCGTCGAGAACGCGCCGCCCGCCGACCTCAACAGGGTACGAGGGTTGGAGCTGCGGCTGTTCGGCCAGAGCGAGGTGCCGGCGCAGGGGAGCACGGCGCCCCAGGTGTTCCGGCTCAAGACCCGTGTCATGTTCTCCAACAAGACGTACTGACGTGTCGCGCCGCCGCTCCGACGCCGGGTTCGCCCTGCCGCTGGTGGTGTTCCTGATCGGCGTGATGACGCTCATGCTCACCGCGGGGTTCGCCAGGGTGGCGGGCGACCGGCGGCTGGCACAGTCAAGCGGCGACGCCGTCAGCGCGCTGGCGATTGCCAAGAGCGGGCTCCACAGCTACCTGAGCACCCAGGCGACGCGACCGCCCGACGGCGATGCCCAGCGGATCAACGTGACCGGGGGGTTCGCGGACGTGGTCGCCCACGTGGTGCGGAAGCCCCCGGACACGCTGGCCAACTGGCTCTTCATCGTGCGATCGACCGGCCGCGTCATCGAGCCGACGCTGGGCGCCGACCCGCAGGCGGTGCGAACCATCGCGCAGTACACCCAGTGGCAGACCGGCCGCATGGACATCCGCGGCGCGTTCACCGCGGCCAACGGGCTCAAGAAGAAGTCGGGCGGCACCATCGACATCCGAGGGGCCGACCAGTCCGCCTGCGGAGCCCCCACCGTGCCGGGGATGAGGGTGCCGCAGGACTGGCAGAAGGACATCGCCGGTGTCGATCCCCCGCCATTGGCGAGCGGAACGGGCATGGAGGTGGCACTCGAGACCAACATCGACTTCCCCGCGCTGGCGGGCGGCGGCTTCACACCCGACTATAAGCTGGCCGGAC
>JACPAP010000240.1 GCA_016180765.1 Gemmatimonadota bacterium | reverse complement strand
GTGTTCGCCCTCGCCGCGGTGGGCGCGTCCACCTACCTGTTCCTGTACGTGCGGGCCGGGCTCCAGCCGTTCATCAACGAGGCCGACCCGTCCACCTGGGAGTCGCTCCTGGCGGTGATCCGGCGCGAGCAATACCCGCCGCGCTCGCCGCTGGATGACCCGACCGACGCTACCGGCCCGGGCATCAGGACCCTGCCCATCCTCTGGCTCCAGATCCAGAATTACTTGCAGTACTTCGACTGGCAGTGGGCCAACAGCCTCCGCACGTCGCAGCCGGTCTTCGCCTGGCCCCGCCTCCCCTTCACGCTGTTGTTCACCTCGCTCGGGATCTACGGCATGCAGGTGATCAAGCGGCGCGACCGCGGGATGTTCTGGCTGCTGTTCCTGCTCTGGCTCACCACCGGCCTGGGGCTCATGATCTACATCAACTTCCGGCCGGGTTTCTCCGTCGGGTATGACCTGTTCCCCGACCCCAACCACCACGAGGTGCGGGAGCGGGACTACTTCTACGTGGTGTCGTACCAGGTCTGGGGCCTGTTCGCGGGCGCCGGACTCGCCGGCCTCTACCAGCTCATTCGGCGCGAGTTCCGGCTACCGCCCCGGCTGGCGGGCGGCGTGCTCGCGCTCGCCCTGGTGCCGTTCGTGATGAACTTCAAGGCGGCCAGCCGCGCCCACGGCAAAGACGCGCGGCTGGCGCGGGATTTCGCGTACGATCTGCTCCAGTCGGTGGAGCCGTACGGGATCCTGTTCACCAACGGCGACAACGACACCTTCCCGCTGTGGTACCTCCAGGAAGTCGAGGGCATTCGGCAGGACGTCTCGGTGGTCAACCTCTCGCTGGGGAACACGGACTGGTACATCCGCCAGCTACGCGACAACCCGGTCCGGCCCTTGGTGCCGGAGCAGGCGCCGTGGTACACAGGGATCGCGCCGGCTGAGCCGCCGCCGGCGCTCCACACGTTGACGAACCAGGAGATCCGTAACCTGCAGCCACAGCTCTTGCCCCGGAGCCTCCGCTTCGTGGCGGGGCGCGTGGACCACACGTACCCGGAGAACACCCCGTTCTACGTGAAGGACATCCTCATACTGCGCCTGATTCAGGAGAACGTGGGGCGGCGCCCCGTTTACTTCTCGCTCACGGCGGGCAGTGGCAGTTGGCTGGGCTTGCAGCCGTACCTGACCCAGCAGGGACTCGCGCTCAAGCTGCACGTGGCCGAGCCGCCGGATTCGTCGCGCCTCGGGCCGGGGCTCGCGGGCTTTCCGCCGGTAGACGTGCCCCGCACCGACAGTCTGGTCTGGCACGTCTACCGATACGCCGAGCTGATGGAGGCCGACACGCTGGTGCTGGAGCCCACGGCCCGTAACATCGCCACCAACCTCAGCATCCCGCCGCTCACGCTGGGGCAGACCTATCAGCTGCGGGGCGACCACGCCCGGAGCATGAAGAACTTCGAGTTCGCCTACAAGCTCGGCCCCTGCCCCGAGCTGGGGCAGGTGATCCGCGCGTTGAGGGGACGGGACACGGAGGCGTGGTTCGGGGATACGGCCGGGGCTCCGGCCCGGTGAGCGAGGCGGCAGGGGCGGCAGACGCGGCAGTAGCGGCAACGGCAGTGCGGGAGGCGAAGGGTGGGGGTGCGGCTCTCGCGCGCTGCAGTTTCGCGCGCGCCGCAGACGAAAAGAGTTTCATGGCGCGCGCTCCACTGACGCGCGCTCCGAGGCGTACCCCCCCGCCCTTCGCCTCGTCTACCGCGGCTGCCGCTACTGCCGCTTCTGCGGCTATTTTTCTCCGCTGTGGCCTTCGCCGAGCTCCCGGCCAACCTCACCCGCGTGCGAGATGAAATCGCCCGCGTCCAGTCCCGACAAGGCCTGCAGGGGCCGGTGCGCATCGTCGCGGTCACCAAGGGCCATCCCGCGGAGGCGGTGGGCACGGCATTGCGGGCCGGGCTCTCGGACGTCGGGGAGAACCGGGTGCAGGAGGCGTTGGAGAAGCAAGACCAGGCGGCCGGAGTCCCCGTGACCTGGCACCTGATCGGCCACCTGCAGACCAACAAGGCGAAGCACGTGCCGGGCCGGTTCGGCTGGGTGCATTCGGTGGATTCGGTGCGGGTGGCGGAGGCCCTGGCCCGCTCCGTCGCGGCGCGCGCCGCGGGGAGTGCGCTCAAGGTGTTGCTCCAGGTCAATATCGCCGGGGAAGGGCAGAAGAGCGGGTGCCAGCCCGCCGAGGCTCCTGAGATCGCCGAACGTGTGCGTGACCTTGCGGGCCTGGAACTGCTGGGCCTGATGACCATGGCGCCGCTCACCGAGGACGAAGGTCTGCAGCGCAAGGTCTTCGGCGACCTGCGACGCCTGCGCGATGACCTGGAACGGCAACGGCACCGGCTGCCCGAGCTATCCATGGGGATGTCCGGGGACTTTCGCGCGGCGGTGGCGGAAGGGGCAACCATGCTTCGCTTAGGAACCGTGTTGTTCGGGGAGCGTCCCGTATGACTGACGCCGGATTTCATCTTACGCCGGTAGACATCCGGGCTCAGCAGTTCCACCGCGCGCTTCGCGGCTACGACCCGGCCAGCGTCGAGGAGTTCCGCCAGCAGATCGCCGACGAAGTCGAGCGCCTGCTCCGCGAGCGCGCCCAGATGGAGGAGCGCCTCCAGTCGCTCCGGGAACAGCTGAAGGCGTTTCGTGAGCGGGAGAAGGCGTTGAACGAGGCCCTGGTGGCGGCCCAGCAGCTGCGCGCGGACACCGAACAGGCGGCGCGGCGGGAGGCGGAACTGCTGGTGCGTGAGGCGCGGGCCGCGGCCGACCAGATCATCCAGGAGGCACGAGCCGCCGAGCAAGCGATCCGGCGGGAGGCGGAGAGCGTCCAGCGCCAGTTCACCGCCTATCTCGCGGGGTTTCGGACCCTGCTCGAGCGCTACCTGTCCGAGGTGGATGCGTTGGAGGCGCACCGTCAGGACGGGAGTCCGCCCCGTCCCGGCCCGGAACGGAGCCCGCCCCGCACCCCATGAGCGTGGCCACGGTATCGCGGGCCGTGGACGAGGCCCTGCGTGTCATCCGGTCCCGGACCCGGATCGAGCCCCAGGTCGCCTTGATCCTCGGCACCGGGCTGGGCGGCCTGGCGCGGGACATCGCCGTGGCGGCGGAGATCCCCTACGGCGAGTTGCCGCACTTCCCCCTTTCCACCGTGGAGAGCCACTCGGGCCGGCTGCTGTTCGGGACGCTGGGCGGGAAGTCGGTGGTGGCGATGCAGGGACGGTTCCATCGGTACGAGGGCTATACGCTGCAACAGGTCACCTTCCCGGTGCGGGTGATGCGGGGCCTGGGGGCGCGCACGCTGATGGTCTCGAACGCCTGCGGCGGGATGCACCCCCTCTGGAGCCCGGGCGAGCTGGTACTGATCGCGGACCACATCAATCTCTTGGGCGACAATCCGCTGGTGGGGCTCAACGAGGACGCGCTGGGCCCGAGGTTCCCGGACCTGTCGGCCGCCTACGATCCGGGCTTACGGGCGCTGGCCCGGCAGGTCGCGCGGGAGCAACAGATCGCGCTGCGGGAAGGGGTATACGTCGCGGTCATTGGTCCCAACCTCGAGACCGCCGCGGAGTATCGCCTGCTGCGGGCCCTGGGGGCCGACGTCGTGGGCATGTCCACCGTGCCGGAGGTCATCGTCGCGGTGCACGGCGGCATGCGGGTGCTGGGCGTCTCCATCATCACCGATGCCTGCCTGCCGGACGCCTTGAAGCCCGCCAACGTCCAGGAAATCATCGCGACGGCCGCGAAGGCGGAACCGCAGCTCACGCGCCTGGTGAAGGGCGTCCTGGAACGCTTGTGAGCCGCTACGCTCCGCTGGAATACGCCGGCCAGAACGCGCTGGAGCTGGCGATTCTGCACTTGTGGCGCTCCGAGGATCTGTTCCACCAGACCCTCAAGGCCACACGGGACGGGCCGCCGTTCGTGTTCTACGAGGGCCCGCCCACCGCCAACGGCAAGCCCGGCATTCACCACGTGTTCGCCCGCACCATCAAGGATCTGGTGTGCCGCTACCAGACCATGCTGGGCCGCTCGGTGACGCGGATCGCGGGCTGGGACACGCACGGTCTACCGGTGGAGATCGAGGTCGAGAAGGAGCTGGGGATCCGCGGCAAGCCGGACATCGAGAAACTGGGCGTGGCCCAGTTCAACCGGCGGTGCAAAGAGAGCGTGTTCCGGTACAAGGCGGATTGGGAGTCGCTCTCCGAGCGCATCGGCTACTGGCTGGACTACGCCCACCCCTACGTGACCTACACCAACCAGTACATCGAGAGCGTGTGGTGGCTGCTCAAACGGCTCCACCAGCGCGATTGGCTCTACGAAGGTCACAAAGTGCTGCCGTACTGCTGGCGGTGCGGGACGGCCTTGTCGAGCCACGAGCTGGCGTTGGGCTACGATACCCATAAGAGCCCGTCGATCTTCCTGCTGTTCGAAGTCACCCAGGCCGGTGAACCGGTGCCTCAGGGTCGCGCTAAAAAGACCCAGGGCCCGAAGCGATTTCTCCTGGTCTGGACCACGACCCCCTGGACCTTGCCGTCGAACGTAGCGATCGCCGTGCATCCGGATTTCACCTACGTGGAGGTGGACGTAGACGGGCGCCACGTGATCGTCGAGAAAACCCTGGCGCAAAGGATCATTCCCGGCGCCACCCATGGGAAGCCGCTGGCCAGCTATCCGCAGGTCGCGGAGTACCGCGGGCGCGACCTGGTCGGCTGGCGATACCGGCAGCTGCTGGACGCGGTCGCGGTGGACCCCAAGAAGGGCTTCCGGGTGGTCGCGGGCGACTTCGTCACCAACGAGGAAGGCACCGGCCTGGTCCATCTGGCACCCGCCTTCGGCGCCGACGATTACGCCGCGGTGCAGCAGGAAGGGCTGCCGTTCTTCAACGTGGTGGATGCGGGCGGCCGGTTTGCCGGCACCAACTGGGACGCCATCAACGGGAAGACCGTGTTCGAGGCCAACCCGGTGATCGCCGCGCGGCTGGAGCGCGAGGGCAAGGTGTTCGGCCGCTACCAGCCCGAGGGCTACGAGCACAGTTACCCCTTCTGCTGGCGCTGTGATTCGCCGCTCATCTACTACGCGCGCAAGTCGTGGTTCGTGCGGACCACCGCGTTCCGGGATCGGATGCTGGAGATCAATCGCGAGATCGCGTGGTTTCCGGCGGAGGTCGGGACGGGGCGCTTCGGCGAGTGGCTGGAGAACAACGTGGACTGGGCCTTGTCGCGCGATCGCTATTGGGGCACGCCCTTGCCCGTGTGGCGGTGCAGCGAGCGCGAGGACCATCTCGTGGTCATCGGCTCCTATCAGGAACTGGCGGAGCGGCTCGGAACGGCGCTGCCGCCGGACTTCGATCCGCACAAACCGCAGATCGACGACTTGAGCTTCCCGTGTCCGCACTGTGCTCCCCGTCGATCCGGCCCGGTCCGTCGGTCCCGCCGGCAAGGGGCGGCACCCGGCACCATGCGACGGGTTCCGGAGGTCATCGACGCGTGGTTCGACTCCGGGTCCATGCCCTATGCCCAGTGGCACTACCCGTTCGAGCACGAGGCGGAGTTCCGAGCCCATTTTCCGGCGGAGTTCATTTGCGAAGGGCTGGACCAAACGCGCGGATGGTTCTACTCCCTGCTCGCCATCGCTGCCGGTGCCTTTGACCAGCCCGCGTTCCGACATGTGATCGTCAACGGCCTGGTGCTGGACGCGGAGGGGCGGAAGATGTCGAAGCGGCTGGGCAACGTGGTGGACCCCGTCACGGTGGTGTCCGAATTCGGCGCCGACACGGTGCGACTGTACCTCCTGGCCTCCAGCCGCGTCGCCAATGAGAAACGCTTCGACCCGGCGACCATCCCGGAGCTGGCGGGGGGCTTCATCACTCGGCTCCGGAACACGTACGGGTTCTTCGCCCTGTACGCGGAGAACTGGGATCCCACCGCCGGGTCCGCCGCGCCCGCCCCGTCCGTCCGCCCCGCGGTGGACCGCTGGCTCCTGGGCAGGCTGGATGCGCTGGTTGCGGCGGTGCGCGAGGCCTGGTCCGGCTACGACGTGACCGCCGGCACGCGCGCCATCATGGACTTCTGCGACCATGATCTGTCCAACTGGTACGTGCGCGTGAACCGGTCGCGGTTCTGGGCGCCGGACACGACCGCGGACCCGGCCGCGCTGGCCACGCTTCACGAAGCGCTGGTGACGGTGACCCGCCTGTTGGCACCGGCCGCGCCGTTCACCAGCGACGCCATCCATCGCCGAGTAGCAGGAACCTCGGTGCATCTGGCGCCATTTCCCGGAGACTACGGCCGACAGGATCCGGACCTCGAAGGCGCGATGCGGGCCATTCGCACGCTGGCCTCGTTGGCGCGGGCCGCACGCGATGCCAAAGCCTTAAGGGTGCGCCAGCCCCTGGCGCGGATGCGGGTCGCGGTGCCGGCCGCCGTGCGTCAGGACCTGTTCGAGGGGCTGCTCCCCCTCTTGGGCGAGGAGGTCAACGTCAAACGCGTGGACGTGGTGGCGTCGGACCAAGAGTTGGTCCGGCTCCGAGCCAGACCGAACTTTGCCTCGCTGGGGAAGGTGTACGGCCGCCAGACCCCGGCCGCCGCGGAAGCCGCGCGCTCGCTCTCGCCCCCGGAGTTGCGGGAGCTCGAAGCCGGCCGCCCGGTCAGCCTCACGCGCGACGGCAGCCCGTTCGTCATCCGACCGGAGGACGTGGTCGTCGAGCGGGAGGTCGTAAGTGATTGGCTGATCCAGTCGGAGGGCGCGTTCGTGGTGGCGTTGGACCCCGCCCTGTCCGAGGAACTGGTGCGGGAGGGCCTGGCCCGGGAAGTGGTCAATCGGGTCCAGAGACTACGAAAAGAGGCGGGATATGATTATGCTTTGCGGATTGCCGTGAGCCTTTCCGGTGCCCCGGACGTGTTGGCCGCCGCGTCGGTCTACCGCGAGTTCATCGCGGGCGAGACGCTGGCCCGCCGTCTGGAAACCGGTTCGGACCTGCCTGATCCGGACGTGTCGCAGCGCGTGGAGATCGACGGGCGCGAAGTCGTGATCTCGCTCAGGCGACACGATGGCTCGGGACCCCACGGCACGACCGCGTGAACGACGAGGACGCCGCATGAATAAGAAGCAACTCGCTCACCTGGAGAAGCGCCTGCTGGAGGAGCGCGCCCGGGTGCTGAAGGAGCTGGGGCACTACGAAGAGTCCTTCAGCGCCACGCTCCAGGGCGCCAACGGCGACCTCTCGTCCTACTCCTTCCACATGGCCGACCAGGGCACCGACGCCATGGAGCGCGAGAAGCAGTTCCTGTTCGCGTCCCAGGAGGGCCGGTACCTGTGGCACGTCAACGAGGCGCTTCGCCGCCTCTACTTCACGCCCGAGAAGTTCGGGAAGTGTCACGAGTGCGGCGAGGAGATCGATTTCGAGCGGCTGGACGCCCTGCCGCACGCCCGCCTCTGCATCAAATGCAAGGCCAAGGAGGAAGATGGCAAGCGACGCTAACCGCTCCGTCTTCTGGATGGTGGCGTCCGGCGTCGTGGTAGCGGATTTCCTGACCAAGCGGCTCGCCGTGGCCACGCTGACGCATCGCCCGGTCCCGCTGGCGGGGGATTGGCTCAGCTTCCAGCTGGTCTACAATCCCGGTGCGGCGTTCGGCATCCACGTCGGCGATTACTCCCGCTGGGTGTTCATGGCGCTCGCCCTCATCGCGCTGGTGGTGCTGGGCTCGATGGTCCGGCAGACCGACGGATCGCAGTCCGCCCGGCTGGTGGCGTTGGGGCTGGTGTGCGGCGGCGCGGTGGGGAACCTCATCGACCGCATCAGCAGCGCGCGCGGCGTGGTGGACTTCATTGATGTGTGGATCGGGCCGTTTCACTGGCCCACCTTCAACGTCGCCGACATGGCCGTCTCGTGCGGCGCGGTGCTCCTGGCCCTGATCCTCTGGCAGGAGGGCCGGCGCGGCGAGCCGGCCCGAGGAGAACAGGCCGACGCCGCCGGCGCCTCCTGATCTCCTCCTGACGTTTCAGGTCACGGTCCCCGTCACCGAGCGGCTGGACCGGTTTCTCGCCGACCAGCTGAATTTCTCTCGTACTCAGTCAGCTCGCTTGATCGCCGCGGGCGCCGTCCTCGTGAACGACACGCCTGCGCGGGCCTCCCGGACGCTGGTTCGTGGCGATCTGGTCCGCGTCGCGCTCTCCGGGGAGAACGCCCCACGACATCTCACCCCCCACTTCTTACCTCTCACCGTCGTTCACGAAGACGATGCCATCCTGGTGCTCGACAAACCGGCCGGGCTGGTGGTCCACCCGGCGCCGGGGCACTGGGACGACACCCTGCTCAATGCCCTGGTCGCCCGCGGCACGCCGCTCTCCAGCCCGACCGGCGGGCTCGGTTCCGCGCCGGAAGGGGGCGGGCGGCCCGGCATCGTCCACCGGCTGGACCAGGACACTTCCGGCCTGTTGGTGGTCGCCAAAACCGATCAAGCGCACCGGGTGCTGGGCCGGGCCCTCGCGGCGCGGCGCGTGGAGCGGGTGTATGCCGCTCTCATTTGGGGACACCTGGACCAGGCACTCGAGATTGACGCCCCCATCGCGCGGCACCGGGTGGATCGCAAGCGGATGGCCGTGACCGCGGAGGGGCGGGCCGCCCGGACGCGAGTGGAGCCAGTCGCGCGCTTCGCCGTGTGCGACCTGGTGCGCGTGAGGCTGCACACCGGCCGCACGCACCAGGTCCGCGTGCACCTGGCCCACGTGGGCCGGCCGGTCCTGGGTGACCGGGTCTACGGCGGCGGGGGAGCGCGCGGCGTGTCGGGCCCGCTTCGCAGCCGCGCCGTGGAGCTGGAGCGCCAGGTTCCGCGCCAGGCGCTGCACGCCGCGTGGCTCCGGTTTCTCCATCCGACCAGCCGGCAACCCGTCGAGTTCCGCTCCGAATGGCCTCAGGACCTCACCGCTGCGTTAGCGTCGGCCAGCGGCGACGCCGCGCTGCTTGCTCGGCCTAACCCCTTGCAGTACATTGGTTTCTTCGTCTAATGGCCGATCGCGCGGGCCCCGGAACGGGGTCCGGGGCGGGGCTTCGGCTCCTGGTGTTTCGGGTGGGTGATCTGACCTGCGCCGTGGAAGTTCGCTCGGTGCGGGAGGTCTTGCCCCCCCAGCCGGCCACGCGGGTGCCCGGGGCCGCTCCGGCCGTCGCCGGGCTGGTGAACGTGCGGGGCGCCCTGGTCCCGCTGGTGGACGGTCGGCACGCGCTCGGGCACCCGGCCCGTGAGGGCGGGTCCATCGTGTTGCTCGAGGTTGCCGAACGGACGGTCGGCGTGGTGGTGGACGAGGTGCTGGACCTGGTTACGGTCGGTGACGGCGAATGGGCCGAGCGGCGGGAGTTGCCCGGCGTGGATCCCCGGGTCGTCCGGGCCGTGGGAAGGAGCGACGGGGTCGCGTTCATCCTGCTCGATTTCAACGCCCTGCTCGCGCCGCTCCTCGGCGCGTAAGTCCGCCGGCCGCCCGGTCGCGCGGCGTTTTGCTCTTCAGGAGGTAGCGTGAGTCACACCGTGCTCGTCTGCGACGACGCGATCTTCATGCGCACGATGATCAGCGACATCCTGACTCAGGCCGGCTACGAGGTGGTCGGGGAAGCCGAGACCGGGGCCCAGGCGGTGGAGCGCTATAAGCAGCTCCAGCCCGAGCTGGTGACCATGGACATCGTCATGCCCGACATGGGCGGCATCGAGGCGGTGCGGGAGATCATGAAGCTGGATCCCGCCGCGAAGATCTTGATGTGCAGCGCGATGGGCCAGCAGGCCCTGGTGATTGAAGCCATCCAGGCGGGAGCGAAGGACTTCGTGGTCAAACCCTTCCAGCCGTCGCGGGTGCTGGAAGCCGTGCAGCGCGTCCTGGGATAGCATGGATCTGGCGCAGTACGCCGAACTGTTTCTCGCCGAAGCCCGAGAGCATCTGGCCGCGGTGAACGACCTGCTGCTGGCGTGGGAACGAGACCCGACGTCCCGGGAACCGCTCGGCGGAATCTTCCGGGCGGTCCACACGATCAAGGGCATGGCGGCGACCATGGGATACACGTCGGTGGCCGACCTGGCGCACCGCATGGAGAACGTGTTGGATGGCCTGCGCCGCACCGAACAGGCTCCCTCGGGGGAGACCCTGGAGCTCCTATTCCGCACCGCGGACGGGCTGGAATCCGGGGTCAACGCGGCTGTCGCCGGGCGCGAGTCCGCCGCCACGGCCGATCTGGCGTCCGCGCTGGAGCGGGCCGCTGCGGCGTACCAGCCGGCGCGGCGCGCCGGCCAGCCGCGCGCTCCGGAAGCCGCGGCCGAGCCACGGCCGGGCGGTGCGGCACCGGGCGTCCCCGTGCGGGTGACGCTCCAGCCCGACGCCGCGCTCAAGGGACCCCGTGCGCTGGTGGTGCTGGCCCGGGCCCGCGAGCTGGGCGCCGTGGAGGGGGTCCATCCCCCGCCGGCGGCGTTCGAGCGGGAGGACTTCGACGGAGCGGTGAGCTTCCGCCTCGACACCCAGGCGTCGGCCGAGGTGATCGAGGCCAAGCTGCGCCAAGCCGGGGACGTTGCCCGGGTCAGCGTCGGGGCGGCGGCCGACCTGGAGCGGCGGGCGGAGCCCGGGACCGGCGCGCGCCACGTCCGGGTGGATCTGCGGCGGCTCGACGGCCTGATGAACCTGATGGGCGAGCTGCTGACCGCCCGCGAGCACTTGCTGGAGGTCGCGTCGCGACAGGCCGATGTCGCCCTGGAGGACGTGAGCCGCCGCGTCTCCCAGCTCACCACCCAGCTGCAGGACGAGATCCTGCAAGCCCGCATGACCCCGGTGTGGCAGGTGTTCGATCGGTTCCCCCGGCTGGTCCGCGACCTGGCGCGTCGGCTCGGCAAGCAGGTCGAGTTCGTGATTGACGGGAAAGACATCGAGCTGGACCGGGCGCTGCTCGACGAGATCAGCGACCCGTTGGTGCACTTGCTGCGGAACGCGGTGGACCACGGCCTGGAACCGCCGGAGGAGCGGCTCGCGGCGGGGAAGCCCGCGATGGGGCGGGTGACGCTGGCGGCGGCGCGGGAGCGTGATACTGTCGCCGTGCGGGTGGCCGACGACGGGCGGGGGATCGATCGGGTCCGCGTGCTCGGCGCGGCCAAAGCCCGGGGGCTGATCGATTCCGAAGCGGAGATCTCCGGGGACGAGGCCCTGATCCGGGTGCTGGCCCGGCCCGGTTTCAGCACCGCGGCCCAGGTGTCCGACGTCTCCGGGCGTGGAGTCGGCATTGACGTCGTGGTGACCAAAGTGCGCGCCCTGGGCGGCGCCGTCGAGCTGCGCACGGCGCGCGGGCAGGGCGCCACCTTCACGCTGCGGCTCCCGACCAGCCTGGCCATCGTGCGGGCGCTGGTGACCCGGGTGGGTGAGGAGCGCTACGCCGTCCCCCTCACCCATGTGGCCGAGACCGTGGATCTGGACCCGCGGCGGGTCACCACGCTGGAGGGTCGCGACGCGCTGGCGTTTCATGGTCGGCTCATCCCGCTGGTCCACTTGCGGCGCGTGCTCCAGATCGACGGAGAGCCGCCCGCTCAGCGGCCGGTGGTGGTGGTGGCGGTGGGCGAGCGATACTCCGGGCTGGTGGTGGACGCGATGCTGGGACAGCAGGAGATCATGGTCAAACCGTTCACGCCGCCAGCCGGCACGTTGCCCATCTTCACCGGCGCCACCATCCTGGGCGACGGGGCGCCCGTGCTGATCTTAGATGCCGGCGGCCTGGTCTAGAGTCGGGGCGGATGTCCATGAGGTTTTCACCGCAGAGAACGCAGAGACTGCACAGAGAGGGCGCAGAGTGTTATCTGGGGGAAATCGGCGTCTTGTTCGTTGACGTGGCCTGGAGAGACTGATGGACGACGTTCGGGATCTCAAGGAGCTGCAGCTGGACGCGCTGCGCGAAGTCGCCAACATCGGCGGCGGGCACGCGGCCACGGCGCTGTCGCAGATGACCAACCGCCGCATCATGATCAGCGTCCCCAAGATCTTCGTCTCCCACCTCGACGAAGTCTCGGCACAGATCTTTGAGCCCGGCGTCCCGGTCGCGGGCGTGCTCATGCACATGATGGGCGATCTCACCGGCCGCACCCTGTTGCTGGTGCCGGAGCCCAACGCCACCGTGTTGTGCGACCTGCTGCTGAGCCGGGCCGTGGGCACCACCCAGCAGCTGGGCGTGCTGGAGCAGTCCGCGCTCAAGGAGGCGGGCAACATCCTGGGCGCCGCGTACCTGAACGCGCTCTCCGACTTCATGAAGATGATGCTCCTCCCCTCGGTGCCGAGTCTGGTGATCGACACGGCCGGCGCCGTGGTGAGCAGCGCCTACCTCAACTTCGGGCGGGAGCGCGACTACGTCTTTTGCATCGAGACGCAATTCGAGTTCGACGAAGCAGGACGCATCCTTCCGGGGTACTTCTTGCTGCTGCCCGACCTGGTGTCCCTCCGAGCCATCCTCGACGCCATCGGCCTGGGTTGAGCCATGGCGGCTCCGGTCCTTTCGGAACGGGACCTGGCGGTCCTCCGCTCCTTCGCCCGGCGCATCGACCCCTTGGACGCGGGCGCGCACAATAACCTGGGCGTCCTGTACTTCCAGAAGGGTCTGATCGAGGACGCGATGGGCGCCTTCACCCGCGCCCTCGAGCTCGATCCCAAGATGCAGGTGGCGCAGCGCAACCTGGAGATCGCCTACCACAAGACCGGCTATTACGACCGCCGGGTGGCCGAGCTGACCGAGCGGTTGCGGGTCCGGCCGAACGACCGGGAGGCGCGCTGGGAGCTGGGCCGCACGTATGCCTCGCTGGGCCAGCAGGACCTGGCGATCCAGGAGTTCGAGGCCCTCCTCGCCGCGTCGCCCCACGACGTCGCGGTGCTGATCCAGCTCGGGCTGGCCGAAAAGAACCGGGGCGCGCTGGCGGAGGCCACCGAGTGGTTGACCCGCGCGCTGGAGCAGGACCCCCGGAGCAGCGTCATTCACTTTTACATCGGCGAAACCTGCTATAACCGGGGCCTCAGTCAGGAGGCGCTGGAGGCGCTGACCCGCGCCACCGAGCTCAACCCGGATCACGCCGACGCCCATTACCTGCTGGCGTTCGTGCTGGGCGACCTGGGACGTCACGAGGAAGCTCGGGCCGCGAGCAAGCGCGCCATTCAGCTCAACCCGAACTTCGCCCGCGCCCAGACCAACCTGTCGCTCGAGAAGGGCCCGGCGGCGGCGGCCGGGCGCCCCCAGCCATCGCCGGTTCCCGAGGTGGCTCCGGGAGGAACCCTGGCGCACTACAACCTGGGCCTCGCCTTCCGCCAGCAGGGCTACTACATCGAGGCCCTCCGGGAGTATCGCACCGCACTCGACGCCGGCGAAGACCGCCGCCTGGCCCTCCAGGCCATCGCCGAAGTCCAGGTGCTCCGACGCGATTACCCGGTGGCGCTCGAGTTGTACGAGCGGTTGCTGGAGGACACGCCCGACTCCCCCAAGCTGTGGAACGAACGGGGCGTGGTGCTGCACCAGCTGGGGCGCCTGCCGGAAGCCCTGGAGTCCTACCAGCACGCGGTGCAGCGCTCCCCCGGCTACGCGCTGGCGCTCAACAACCTGGCCGTGGCCTACGCCGTGCAAGGCCGCTACGAAGAGGCGGTGGATACGGTCCGGGACGCGCTGGTCCATCAGCCCTTCCTCATCGTTCCCGGACTCAATCTCGGGCTTTTGCTGTTTCGCTCGGCCAAGGTGCAGCTCGCGCTTCAGGCCTACCGCAAGGTGTTGGAGCTGGATCCCACCTGCGCGCCGGCCTGGAACGGGCTCGGTCTGATTCTCAACGAGCTGGGTCGGGTGGCCGACGCCCGCAACGCCTTCGCCCGGGCGGTCGAGGCCGCTCCCGATGCCGCGGAAGGGCACTACAACCTGAGCTTCGCCCTGTCCGCGCTGGGTGACTACGACGGGGCGCTGCGGGAAGTCACGCGCGCACAGGAGATTGATCCGTACTACACCCCGCAGAAGTTCCAGCTGGTGATCGACCTGCAGTACGAATCGCCCACCATCGCGGTCGTGCCGGAGATCTCGGGGGACGTCACCACCGAGCTGGCGCCGCAGTCTCTGCACCTCGAGCAGGGGGCCGTGGACCAGTTGTTTCGGGGGCTGGAGCCTCGGGCGGCGGGCCGGCAGTCGGACGCGGTCGAGGACCCGTTCGCGCTGGCCCGCGACTACCTGGGCAAGGGGCTCTTGGAACTGGCGGCGGCGGAGACCAGCCGGGCGGTGAGCCGCGGGGCCGACCGGGTGGGAGGCCACGTGCTGGCCGGGGAGATCTTCGCGCGCCGGGGCCTGCACGGGGAGGCGCTGGAGCGCTTCCGCGCCGCGCGCGCCGAGCAGCCGGGCCGGCGGGAGGCCCGCTTCGGGGAGGTCCGGGCGCTGCTCGCGCTGGGTCGCGGGTCCGAGGCGGTTCACGACGCCGAAGCGTTGGTGCAGGAGACGCCCGGCGACGTGGACGTCCAGATGGCGCTGGCCTCGAGCCGCCTGGCAGCGGGCAACCCGGCCGGCGCGCTGGACGCCCTCCGCGTGGCCCGCGAGCGGGCGCCGCAGCGGGCCGACATCCTGAAACTGGAAGGAGACATCGCGCAGAGCCTGGGCAACACGCAGGCCGCGCTCGACGCGTACCAGGCGGCCCTGGGGCTGGACCCCCGCTACGTGCAGGTGTACGTGGACGTCGGCAAGACCCACGAGGCCCGGGGCGACCCCCGGGCCGCGGAAGCGAGCTTTCGGGCGGCGCTGGAAATCCTGCCGACCCATGCCGAGGCGGTGCTGGCCCTGGCGCACCTGTGCCGCCAACCGGCTGGACCCCGCGCTCCAGGTCCTGCGCCGGGTCCTCGCCTTCGACGACAAGCACTGCGGCGCGATGTTCTTCGCGGGCGTGGTCCTGGCTCAACTCAAGCGCTATCGCGAGGCGGTGGGCATGTGGGAGCGGGTGATCGCGCTGGACCCCTCCGGCCCGTTCGCGCAGGAAGCGCGCAAGCACGCCCGCACGGCCCTCGACCTGCAGCACATTTTCCGGAGCGAAGCGGCCTAGCCTATGGCGATCGAAGGGCCGCTCAAGGAGCTCGGGATCCACGACGTCTTCCAGCTGCTGGACGTGAGCCGGAAGACCGGGGTGCTGCGGATCACGTCCAAGATCCGGCAGAACCAGGGGACCGTGTACTTCGACGGCGGCGCCGTGGTCTACGCGGAAATCCAGAGCAATCCCCACCGGTTGGGGGAGCTGCTGGTGCGGACCGGGAAGGTGGGCGAGGCGGACCTGAGCCGGGCGCGCGAGATCCAGCAGCGGGGGGACCGCCGGCGGCTGGGCCAGATCCTGGTCGAGATGGGGGTGATCACCGAGCGGGAGCTCGAGCGGCAGGTGCGGCAGCAGATCGAAGAAGTCGTCTTCGAGATGATGGGCTGGCAGGAAGGCTACTTCTCGTTCATCGAGGGTCCGCTGCCGGCCTTCGCGGGCGACGGCGCGGTCCGGCTGCCCACCGAGGCGCTGCTGATGGAAGGGGCGCGCCGGATCGACGAGTGGTCGCGGATCGAGAGCAAGATCCCGCATCTGGACATGGTGCCCGCGCTCCCGCCGGCGGAAGCGGCGTCGGAAGGGTTGCTCGACTTGTTGCCGAGCGAATGGGAGGTGCTGGCGGCCATTGACGGGGAGCGCTCCATCCGCGGGATCGCGGCCCTGCTGGGCCGGACGGAGTTCGACGTCGCGAAGATCGTCTTCGGCCTCTCCACCGCGGGCATCGTGATGCTGGCGGAGCGGCGGCGCGCCGTGGGTGGGGACCTGGCCCAGTTCCAGGACGTGGGGGAGCTGGTGCGCCAGGGTGCCAGCGCGCTGGCGGCGAAAGATCTCGAGGGGGCGCGCGCGGCGGCCCAGGCCGCGGTGGATCGGAACGCCCACGATCCCGCGGCGCAGGTGCTGCTGGGACGGATCGCGCTGGCGGAGCGGCGGGAAGCCGAGGCCGAGGAGCACTTCCGCCGGGCGCTCCGGCTCGATGCCATGCTGGTGGACGCGCACCGCCTGCTGGGCCAGGCCGTGGCGCTCCAGGGCCGGTTCGCCGAGGCCGTGGAATGGTGGCAGCGGTGGCTGCAGCTGGGCGCGGGGAGCCCGGATCGCTCGGCGCAGGTGGATCGGATCCAGGAAGCGGTCCACGCGGCGCAAACGCTGGAGATGCTGCTTCGGGGCTTCCATGACTGACGATGTCCGGGCACTGAGCGCCGAACTGGCGCGGGACCCGGGCAGCCTGGTGTTCGTGGCCCTGGGGGAAGCGCTGCGGGTGCGGGGCCGGCTCGATGCCGCGGCCAAGGTGGCGTTGGCCGGCCTGGAGCACCACCCCAACCTCGCCGACGGGCATGATCTCTACGCCCGCATCGTGGCCGACGCGGGCGACGTCGAACGGGCGGCGGACGAGTGGAGCATCGCCCTGGCGCTGGACCCGCACCACGCCGGGGCCCACAAAGGTCTGGGCTTCGCCAACTTCCAGCGGGGCGACCTGGATGCCGCGCTGGAGCACCTGGAATTGGCGCTCGCGGCAGACCCCACCGATCAGAGCACCGTGCAGGCCCTGCATGCCGTACGGCAGGCCGCCCAGCAGGCCGCGTCCGACCCCGGGGCCGGGGCCTCGGTCGAGCGTCCCGCCGTGTTCGCGGGACTGGAGGGAGCGGATAGCGGGTTGCTGCTGGTGGATCCGCAGGGGCGGGTGTTGGCCGGTGGGCTGCGCGCGCAGGGCGGCCCGGACGTGGCCGAGGAAGTGGCCGCGTATCTCGCCGGCGTGTCGCAGGAAGCCGACCGAAGCGCGCGGCTGCTGGAGCTGGGCGAGTGGCGCTGGATCATGGCGGAGGGGGACGCCGGGCACTTGCATCTCAGCGCGCCGTCGGCGAGCGCGTTGCTGCTCCTGGTCCGGGACAAGAGCGTCCCGTCGGGACGGCTGGCGATCCTGGCGGCCCGGGCGGCCGAGGTGGCGCGCCGCTGGCTGGAGGGGCAAACCCTGTGACCACCGGGTTCCAGAAGGCGCTGGACCGCGTCACCCGGGTGCGGGGCGTGCGGGGCGCGATGCTGGTCGCGGGCGACGACGGGTTGGTGGTGGCCGAATCCCTGATGGAGGGGGTCCGCGGCAACGCGCTGGCCGCGCTGGCCGCGAGCCTGGCCAAGCGGTTCCGGCGCGCCAGCGAGACGGCGGCGTGCGGCCTCCCCCAGTTCATTCACCTGCAGGCCAGCCAGGGATCGCTGCTCGCGGCCCCGGCGCCCAGCGGCATGCTGCTGGTCGTGGTGGCGGAGGCCGACATCAACGTGGGGCTGGCCCGGCTCGAGATGCTCAAAGCGGGCGAGGCGATCGCGTGACCCAGACCCGCGCCGTCGAGCCCTGGACCCTGGATCCGCTCCAGCATTTCGTGGGCGAGTCCGCGGCGCGCCTCGCCCTGCTCACCACCACGTCGGGACAGGTGATCGCGCAGCATGGATTCACGCGCGCCGTGGACGTGATGAGCGCCGCCGCGCTGGGGGCGGCGATCGCGGCCTCGACCTCGGAGATCATCCGCATGCTCCAGGAGCCGGCCTTCCGGATGCTGTCGCACCAGGGCCAGAGCCACGGGATCTTCCTGGCGCGTTTCGGGACGCCCCGCGGCCCGATGCTGGCGCTGGTGGTCTACGGGGGCGACTCGTCCATCGGGTTGGTGCAGTTATTCTTCGAGCAGTTCACCCGGGACCTCGCGGCGGCGTGTCCCGCGCCGGAACCGGCCAAGCCGGTCCTGGCGGCGGACTTCGAGCGGGATCTGCACGAGAGCCTCGCCGCCCTGTTCGGACGGTAGAGCATGTCTCTGGTCAACTTCACGACCCGCGAGATCACCTGCAAGATCGTCTATTACGGGCCCGGGCGGTCCGGCAAGACGACCAACCTCCAGTACATCTACGGGCGGGTCCCGGAGGACCGGCGGGGTCGCATGGTGTCGCTGGCCACGCAGACCGACCGGACGTTGTTCTTCGACTTCCTGCCGTTGGAGCTGGGCTCGATCTCCGGCTTCAAAACCCGCTTCCAGCTCTACACGGTGCCCGGGCAGGTCTACTACAACGCCACGCGCAAGCTGGTGTTGCAGGGGTCGGACGGGGTGGTGTTCGTGGCGGACAGTCAGGCCCGCCAGCTGGACGAGAACCTCGAGAGCATGCAGAACCTGCACGCCAACCTGCTGGAGCAGGGGCTCGACATCCGCACCGTGCCGGTCATCCTGCAGTACAACAAACAGGACCTGCCGCCGGAGCTGATCCTGACTCCCGCGGAGCTGGACGAGGCCCTCAACTTCCGCACCTGGCCCAGCTGCCCGGCGGACGCGATCAACGGGCACGGGGTGTTCGAGACGCTCAAGGCCATTTCGGAGGGGGTGCTGCGGAAGTTGAGCGGGGAGCGGGCGTAGGCCGTGGAGCTGAACCAGTTATTCCGCTTCGACACCTTCCTGGTGGGCGCCAACAACCGGCTGGCCGCCACGGCGGCGCGCACCGTGGCGCAGACGCCGGGGACGGCGTACAACCCGCTGTTCATTTATAGCCCGACCGGCCTGGGCAAGACGCACCTGCTGATGGCCATCGGCCAGCAGGCCAAACAGGTGGCGCCCACCGTGGTCGTGGAGTATCTGACGCTGGAGGAGTTCGTCGAGGCGTTCCATGCCGCCGTGGCCGCGGGACAGAGCGACGCCTTCCGGAACCGCTTCGCCCACGTGGACGTCCTGCTCAGTGCCGCCGTGCGGTTCCTTACCCACCGGCGCGATATGCGGGCCGAACTGCTGCG
>JACPAP010000099.1 GCA_016180765.1 Gemmatimonadota bacterium | reverse complement strand
AACGCTGGCTCCAGCCGGGCGGTCACGTGGAACCCGAAGATCCAGACCTCCCGGCCGCCGCCAGGCGCGAAGTCCTGGAGGAAACCGGGGTGGCGCTGGACCCGCGCGTGTCACCGGCGCTGATCGGCGTGGACGTGCACCAGATCCCGGCCCGAACCGACGAGCCGCCCCACTTCCACCACGACATCGTGTTCCGCTTCGTCGCCGACGATGACGACCGGATCGCCCCCGAATGGGGACGTGACGTTCAGTGGTATGCGGCGGATCGCCTCGACGACTGCGACGCCGACGAACCCTTGCGACGCAGTGTGGAGCGCGCCCTCGCCGCCCGTTAAGCCCCTCGTCCCAGAAAG
The DNA here is from genome assembly GCA_016180765.1 of Gemmatimonadota bacterium. Lineage (GTDB taxonomy): Bacteria > Gemmatimonadota > Gemmatimonadetes > Gemmatimonadales > GWC2-71-9 > JACPAP01. The sequence continues at coordinate 2,718 of JACPAP010000099.1, read as the reverse complement.
GGACCGCCATGCTGCTCACGACCACCCCCACCTTCGAGGGCGCCGAAATCGCCGAGTACTTCGGGATCGTGACCGGCGAAGCGATCCTTGGCGCGAACATCTTCCGGGACCTGTTCGCCGGCATCCGCGATATCGTGGGTGGCCGAGCCGCCGCGTACGAAAAGGAGTTGCGCGAGGCCCGACAGCTGGCCCTGGATGAGCTGGCCTGGGAAGCCCAGCAGCAGGAAGCTGACGCGGTCGTGGGAGTCAGCCTGGACTACGAAGCAATCTCGTTCGGGCGTGGGGGCAACGCGTTGATGGTGACCGCGAGCGGGACGGCGGTCAGGGTGGCCTGGTGAGTCGGAGCGCTAGTCAGGCGAAGAAAGCGCGGTAGGCACTAACGCGCCCTTCGGGACCCACTCGCGCTCTCTTCGCCTGAGCACTAGAAGCTGTAGCTCCGCCCGAAGCTGAGCACCCACCGGTGCCCGCTCCCACCGTCGGCGATACTCCACTCGTCACCGAAGCGGTAGGCCAGATCGAACCGCCCGACGTTCGCCCCGGTGGCACGCGTCGCCCCCAGCCGGAGCCCAATCCCCACGTCGCCCCCGGCCCGCGCCGGCTGGTCCGCGTACCACGCGCCGCCGAAGTCGAGGAAACCCGCTACCCCGATCCCCAGGAGGTGGAGCACCTCGTCCACCGCGAACCACCGATGCTCCAGCGTCCCCCACACCGAGCGGGTGCCGGTGAACGCGTGGGAATCGAACGCCCGGGGGCCCAGTCCGTGCCCCAGGTCGAACTCGGCACCGGGCGGGAGCCCGCGCCGGACGCCGGCTTCGACGTGCAGCACGGTGGCGTGGCGTGGCGCGATGCGCGATGCGACCGTGAGGCCGGACCACACCCGCGCCGAGTCCACGCCGTCCGTCGTGAACAACCCGTTGGCTTGCAGCTCCAACCGCACGAAAGTCCGCCCCAACGCGGTACCGGTCTGGGCCTCGAGCTCCGGCCCCACGCCGCTCCGCTGGTAGCCGAACCCGGCGGGAGCGGCCCAGGCCGCCAGCCGAATGCGGGTGCTGAGGTCAATGTCCTCCTCGCGCGCGAAGCCGTTGTAATGCGTGACGACTTCGAAGCGGGCCCGCCGCCAGTCGAGCTGCAGGCCCACCGTGCCGCTCACCGAATCCGGCACCGGCAACAAGGTGTCCGCCGACCGGACGTAGGCCTCTCGCTTCATCTGGGCTACCAGCCCGGTGCGCACATACCCGTCGCCGGCGGTGTACGGCGCCAGGGCGCCGCTCATCCGCAGCCGCAAGGCCCGTCTCTGGACCGCGTTCACGGAGTCCCCGTCCCGGAACTGGAGCACGCGGTGGCGGCCGGCCTCACCGGTCCATTCGAGGGCGCTCCGGTCTCCGAACGCGCGGAACGGGAAACCAACGGCCCACCCACCCAGCCGCCCGTCGCTGCGATCGTCGTACGACCCCGCCACCAGCAGGCGGCTGGCGAGCACCCGGTTCCAGCGGGTGAGGAGAGTCCACGCGGTGCGATCGGCGTCGTGGCGATACTGCGTGCCGACCGCAGCCGCCACGCCCAGAAAGTTCCGTTCCTCCAGCCCCACGGACCAGGTGAACTCGCCCCCGGTGGAGCGGCCGTTGAGCTGCAGCTCGGTGGTCCAGCCGTCGCGCGTTTCCACCACGGCCGCCAGCCTGCCGTCGAGCCGCGTCGTGTCGATGGTGACGTCGCGAAACAGCCCCAGCCGCCGCAGGTTCCGCGCCGTCTCCGCCACCCGCGCCGAGTCGTACGGCTGGCCCGCTCGGAACAGCAGCTCGCGGCGTACGATCTGGGGCCGGGTCTTGAACCGGATGGCGTTGGCGATGGCGAAGGCCGTGTTCCGGCGGGCCTCGGCCGCGTCGAACACGTCGTGCGTGATCACGACGATGGTGTCGATGACCGACGTTTGCGCGCGGAGCGCCGGCGTGAGGGACGGCACCAGGCCCAAGACCGTCAGGGCCGACAGCGTGCGGCTGCCGTTCATGCGGCGCGGACCAGCCCCACCACCGAATCCAGGATCCGATCCGGCTTCACGCCGCTCTGCGCCAGCACATCCTCCCGGAACTTACCGGTCCGCACCAGCCAGCCCCGGAGGCCCGCGTGCTGCGCGCCCCCGACGTCGGCCCAAAGATCATCGCCCACCATGGCGGCCGCCCCAGGCGTCGTTACCCCAAGATCGGCCAGCGCGCCAAGGTAGAAGCCCGCGCTGGGCTTCCCGCACACGACCGATGCCCGGCCCGTGGCATACTCAATAGCCGCCACGTAGGGGCCGGCATCCAGCTCGAGCCCGGTTCGCCCCAGCCAGTATCGGTCCTTCTGCAAGGCGATCAGGAGCGCTCCGTCGAGCACGCAGCGGAAGGCCTGGTTGAGCAACGCGGGAGTCCACTGGTCGCCCAAGTCGCCGATCACGACGGCGGCCGGAGGGGCCGCAGCGGCCGCGGGGGCCGCAGACGTGCCGCCGAGCAGCTCGAACGCCGATAGGTCCTCGAGCGTGTCCCGCGCCACAAACGGAGCCACCCGCACGATTCCCCGCTCGCGCAGCAACCGCACCCCGGCCATCACCGACGTGAACACCTCGGCGGGATCGACCTCGAAGCCGTAGCCCCGGAGCCGCTCCACCAGCCCCCGGCGCGAGCGGCGCGTGGTGTTGGTCACGAAGCGGAATGAGACGTGGCGCCGCCGCAGCTCGGCGATCGC
>JACPAP010000098.1 GCA_016180765.1 Gemmatimonadota bacterium | reverse complement strand
CCGCCTGATGGGGCGAGGGCTCGATGTTCTGCACCCGGCCGTCCGGCGGAAGGTCCTTGGGCGTGACGTTGGCCCAGGTCTTTCCGCCGTCCCGGGTCAGGTGCACGGGGCCGTCATTGGCGCCCGCCCAGATCAGCCCCCGCTCCCGCCGAGATTCGCGGATGGCGTAGATCACCTGGTAGTGCTCTTCGCCGGTGATGTCGCGGGTGATGGGCATTCCGGAGACCATCTGGTATTGCGGCTTGTTGGCCGTGAGATCTGGAGAAATGATCTCCCACGTAGCGCCGTCGTCGGTGGTACGGTGCACGAACTGGGAGCCCATGTAGACCGTGTTGGGATCATGCGGTGAGACTTCAATGGGCACGGTGCGCTGGAACCGGTACTTCAAGTCCTTGGGGTTATGCCCGTAGATGTTCTGCGCGCCGATGTAATACTGCTTCTCCTGTCCCGTGAGCTTGTGGTACCGGCCGAAGAGCCCCTTGCAGTTGGCGTACACGATGTTGGGGTTGCCCGGCTTGGGCACCGCCGGTCCGGTCTCGCAGCCGCCGATCTCCCGCCAGTAGCCGGAGGGACCGGCGGGGTGGGGAAACGGCGGGAGGCTCGGCACCGCGATGGTGGAGTTGTCCTGCTGGCCCGCGTACATCCAGAAGGGGAACTGATCGTCCACGTCCACCTGATAGAGCTCGGCCGTGGGCTGGTTCTCCTGGGTCGACCACGACTTCCCGCCGTCCTGCGTGACGTTGGCGCCCCCGTCGTTCGATTGGATGAAGACGTTAGGGTTAGAGGGATTGATCCACATGTCGTGGTTGTCGCCGTGCGGCGTCGAGACGCGCTGCCAGTTCTGCCCGCCGTCCACCGACGTGAAGAACCCTTCGTCGTTGACGTACACCACGTCCGCGTTGGTGGGGTCCGCGTCCACGTTGGTGTAGTAGAAGGGCCGGTTGAGCAGCGGATTGTAGCTCGACACCTGACGCCAGGTCTGCCCGCGGTCGTCCGAGCGATACAGGCCGTCCTCCGGCTCCGGCGCTTCGATCAGCGCGTAGACCCGCTTGGGATCGGCGGCGGAGACGGCGAGGTCGCTCTTCCCGAAGAGGCCCTGGGGCAGCCCGTTGGTGAGCTTAGTCCAGGTGTCGCCGCCGTTGGTGGACTTGTAGATCCCGCCTTCACGGGCGCCCGAGATGATGGTCCACGGCTTGCGCTCGTTGCGCCACATGGCGGCATAGATCTCGTTGGGATTGTCGGGCGCCAGCTCCAGGTCCGTGGCTCCCGTAGAATCCGAGACGAACAGCACTTTCTGCCACGTCTTGCCGCCGTCCTTGCTGCGGTAGACGCCCCTGTCCCGCGTGGGCTTGAAGGCGTTTCCCTGGCCCGCGACGTAGACCACGTTGGGATCGCGCGGGTGAATCACGACCGCGCCGATCTGGCCCACGTCTTTGAGGCCCACGAACTGCCAGGTTTTCGCGCCGTCCGTGGATTGGTAGACTCCGCGGCCCTGGATCACGTTGCTGCGGATGCCGTCCGAGCCGGTGCCCACGTAGATGACGTTGGGGTCCGAGTCCGCCACGCGAATCGCGCCGATGGAGCCGGTCTCGAAGTAGCCGTCGGTGACCGGGCGCCAGGACCGGCCGTAGTCGTCCGTCCGCCACACGCCGCCGCCCACGGCGCCCAGGTAGAAGACGTTGGGCTGGCTTGGCACGCCGGCCACCGCCGTGACCCGGCCGCCGCGCGAGGGGCCTACCATGCGGTAGTTGATACCCTGGAACAGCATGGGGTTGTAGATGGTGTTAGGATCTGCGCTCTGCGCCCTGAGCGACGGTACTCCGGTGGCTATGGCGATGGCGGTAGAGCAGAGGAACCGGGTGCGCTGGGTGATGGTCATAGCAACGTCGTTCGGCTGGGGTTTAGACAGTGGTACGCGAACGCCCTGAGATTGCACCCGGAGACCGCGGACAGCAAGCGGCGAGCTGGGGCGGAGCGCGAGGGGCTCCCGGAGCGCGCGTTAGTGAGGCGGTGGGCAAGTAAGGAGTGACAGGTTGGAGCCCGCTCACTACAGCGCGCGAAGGGAGCTCCTCGCGCTCCGCCCCAGCTCGCCGCTCAAGGCAAGCGCGTCTTCTCCCAGGCCGCCAACCGCGCTGGCAGATCCCGTGGCCGGGTAGCGATCACGCGGCCGTTGTAGGAAATGAAGATTTGCGCCCGAGTCACGCCGGGCAGCTTGCTGCGGCTATAGGAGAAGACCCAGGCCCGGGGCGTTCCGGGCAGGTCCGGCACGCCCTGGAAGTTGAACGCCACGGTCCGCCCGGTGAGCGGTGGATCAGGGCCCAGGAGCCGGCCGGCGGTGAATCGCGCGCCGAGGTAGGAGTAGGCCGCGAAGCCCAGGGCCAGCAGCGCGGCGATCAGCAGGAACTTGAAGAGGCGTCGCATCAGAGTCGGCCGCCGTCGCCCACCGTCGAGCGGCTTACCCGGACCCAACCGGTCACCAGCTCGAGGTTGCCGTCCGGCGGGATCCGCACCATCAGATCTCGCCCGCTCTCACTCGGCGCGCCGTACTCGCGGGCCATGCGGGACATCAAGGCGCTGAGGATGGCCTCCGGCACCGGCAAGCGGTTGACCCGTACGGTCGCCAGTCGGAACCGCAACCTCTCGCGCTCGACCCGGGCTACCTCGATTTCGGCGGCGACCGGCGTATCCAGCGGCAGCATGGCGAACATGGGGCCGAGGACGTCCCGGGCCCGGAGCGGCACGTCCCGCAACCGGCCGGTGAGCGCCAGGTGCTCTCGGTTCACCACCACCCGCAGGGTGAGGTCGGCGGGGATGGGCACCACGCCCAGGCGCGCAATCAAGTATGAGCCGAAGTCGCCACCCTTGATCATCACGCGGGGCGTGGTGCGTGAGACGAACACGGAGTCCAGGCGAGCGGCGGCGCGCTGGATACCGGCATTCGTGAGCGGGTCGCCGGGCGGGCCCTGAGCGGTCGCGCCCAGCGTCGCGGCGAGGGTCGCGCCCAGGAAGGCGCGCGGCACCCGGGAAGTTCGCATGACTCAAACGTCGTAGGTTCCTGCCGGCGATGGAAGCCCCAT
>JACPAP010000097.1 GCA_016180765.1 Gemmatimonadota bacterium | reverse complement strand
GAGCCGGTGTTCGAAGCGCTGGTGAATCCGGGCCGTGGGATTCCACCGTTCGTCGCGACCCTCACCGGCATCACCGAGAGCGCGGTCGCCGACCGGCCCCGGTTTGGCGACATCGCGGACGACGTGCTGGCGGCGCTGGGCGGGCGCGTCTTCGTGGCGCACAACGCGCGCTTCGACTGGACCTTCCTCTCGGCCGAGCTGAGGCGGACCCGGGATCGGGTCCTGAACGGCCCGCGCGTCTGCACCGTGCGGCTGGCACGCCGGCTCATTCCCGAGCTCAGGTCGCGGGGGCTGGACCAGGTGACCCAGTTCTTCAGGATTCCGGTGACTCGCCGGCACCGCGCCGGAGGCGACGCGCTGGCCACGGCGGCGGTGTTGCTCAAGTTGCTGGACGTTGCCCAGGAGTCCGGAGCACGCACGCTGGACGACCTGGCCCGGGTGACCCGACGGGTGCCCAAGCGCCGCAGCGCGCTGCCCACCCAGGCGGACGATCTGTGGCCCTGGTAACGAGCTTCCGGGTGGGGTCGCTCAGCTGCCACGCGCTGGAGGCCGGCTGCCAACGGCTGGACGGGGGTGCCATGTTCGGCGTGGTGCCCAAGCCCCTGTGGGAACGGCGCATCGCTCCGGATGAGCGCAACCGCATTCCGCTGGCGCTGCGATGCCTGCTGGTGGAGCACGACGACGGGCCGGTGCTGATCGACACGGGACTCGGCAACAAGGAATCCGACAAGTTCCGGGACATCTACGGGGTGCAGAACGCCGGGCGCACCGGACCGACGCAGTTGGAGGATGCCCTGGCGGAGGCGGGATTCCGGCCGGAAGAGGTGCGCTGGGTGATCAACACCCATCTGCACTTCGACCACGCCGGCGGCAACACGTTCATTCCCCTCCATCTCCCTTCATCCCCCTCCATCTCCCACGGCGGCCGGACGGTAGGCGCGGCGCCACAGCTGAGCTTTCCCAACGCCACCTACGTGGTCCAACAGCGGGAGCTGGAGTTCGCGACCCATACCAACGAGCGCACCGCGGCGAGTTACCTGGAGCACAACTTCGCGCCGGTGGGTGGGGCGGGACGCTGGCGCCTGGCGAACGGGGAGACTGAGCTGGTGCCGGGGATTCGTCTGGTGCCCACGCCGGGGCACGTGCCCTTCCATCAGTCGGTGGTGATCGCCCAGGGCGGCGAGCGCGCCTGCTTTCTGGGGGATCTGGTGCCGACCACGGCGCACCTCCCGCTGCCCTGGATCATGGGCTACGACCTCGAGCCCCTGGTGACGTTGGAGACCAAGCGGGCGCTGCTCTCCCGCGCCGAGGCGGACGGGTGGCTTCTGGTGTTCGAGCACGATCCGGCGCATCCTGTGGGCAGGGTGGTGCGAGAGGGGAAATCGTTCGCCTTCGCTGCGCTTGACACCCCCTCCGGCGCGGGCTAGCTTGGGTGCCTGGATAACTCGTGGTAAGCAAGCGCGTTAGCGCTTCACCCTCGAGCCCCCGGCGATTGGGCCGGAGCGGCGTATGGGTTTCCCAGGTAGAGCTCGGCGAGCCAGGCGAGCCGGCTTGAGCGGATTCCGGAGGGACGGGGTCCGCTTTTTCGTTCCCTGAGCAAGGAGGAGGACGCACTGGCAGGACCAGACGAACGACAAGCACCGCGGGTGCGGGTGAATCAACAGATCCGCTTGAGCCCGGTGCGGCTGATCGCCCATGATGGCGAGCAGTTGGGGGTGGTTCCGGTCGAGGAAGCGCTGCGTGCCGCGCAGGAGCGCGGGCTGGACCTGGTGGAAGTGGCGCCGTTGGCGCGGCCGCCGGTCGTGAAGATCATGGACTACGGCAAGTTCCGCTTCGAGCAGGCCAAGGCAGCGCGGGCGGCCAAGAAAAAACAGCATGTCATCCATATCAAAGAAGTGAAGTACCGGCCGGGGATCGACGATCACGACTTCGAGTTCAAGACCCGGCACGCGCGGGAGTTCCTGAAGGAAGGCAACAAGGTCAAGGTCACCATGATGTTCCGCGGCCGGCAGCTGGCGCATCCGGAGCTGGGTCAGGAGGTGCTGAACCGGGTGTGGGAGGCGCTCAAGGATGTGGCCAAGGTGGAAACCGAGGCCAAGCTGGACGGGCGGAATATGACGATGGTGCTGGCGCCTAAGTAGGCGGATGGTAGGCATAGAAGGGATAGAGGGAATCGCGGAGATGCCGAAACAAAAAACCAAGTCCGCGGCGCGCAAGCGCTTCAAGCTGACCGGCAAGGGGCACGTGCGGCGCATGCGGGCCAACAAGAGCCACATCCTGACCAAGAAGCACCCCAAGCGTAAGCGGCACCTGCGGAAGGCGGGGCTGGTCTCGCACGCGGACGAGCGGCGGATCCGGCGCCTGCTGCAGGCGTGAGGAGCGTACCATGCCGAGAGTGAAGAGCAACGTCCCTCGCCTCAAGCGCAAGAAGAAGATCATGCGCCTGGCCAAAGGCGCGCGCGGCGGGCGGAGCAAGCTCTACAAGGCTGCCAAGGAGACGGTGGAGCGCGGGTGGCGCTACGCCTACCGTGACCGCCGGCAGAAGAAGCGCGAGTTCCGGCGCCTGTGGATCACCCGGATCAACGCGGCGGCCCGCCTGCATCACTTGTCGTACAACCGGTTCATGGCCGGTCTCAAGCGGGCGGGCGTGGAGATCGACCGCAAGATGCTGGCCGATCTGGCCGTGCGCGACCCGGTCGCGTTCGGGGAGCTCGCGGAGGTCGCGAGACAGAGCGCCTGAGGCCCGCCGCCTGCGGATGACCAACCTCTCGCTCGAGCAAGCGCTTCGAGAGGTCGAGCGGGCCGCAGCCCGCGTGGCTACCGCGGACGCCTCGACCCTCGCCGCCCTGCGCACCGAACTGCTGGGGCGCAAGGCCGGGAGGCTCACGCAGGTCCTCCGTTCGCTGGCCTCGCTCTCGCCCGACCAACGGCGGGACCTGGGCGCCCGGGCCAACCAACTCAAGCAGCAGCTGGAACAGGCCGGTGTGGAGCTTATATTGGGCGATGGCCTGGCTGCCTTTCATGGAACACCCCGCGCGTCGGAAGTGGAATTAGCCAGCGGCCGGCGCGTGCCGATGGACCT
>JACPAP010000139.1 GCA_016180765.1 Gemmatimonadota bacterium | reverse complement strand
GGTCTCCAAAACCGGGGGTTGCAGGTTCGAGTCCTGCCGGGCCTGTTCCGTAACCACTGCACGGAACCGTCAGCACGGCGCCGCGAGGACGGGCCGCAACGCGCGGCCCTGACGCGTGCGGTACACCGAGAAGCCCCGGTAGTCCAGCGTAAAGACATCGTCGATGCCGAGGGCTTCGGCCAGGAGCACAAGCGTCGCATCGGCGAAGTCCATCGGCGTGTCGGCGTACTTCTCCATGAGTCTCGCGGCTTCGTGGAGCTCCGGCGGCTGGGTGAGGTCGTAGACCTCCATCCCGCTGTCGGCCACCAGCGCCGCCAGGTGCAGCGGGCCTTCGCGGAGATCCGCGACGAAATGCATGCCTTCGGTGATCACCGCGCTGGTGGTGGCGAGGTGGCCCGTGAACCCGTCCCAGCGTTGAGCCACCGTGGCGTGGGCGGGATCGCGGGCATCGAGGTACGCAACCAGCGGCCCAGTATCCACGATCCAGGTCTTCACCGCCGCCAGTTCCGCTCCCGCAGCGCCCGTCGCCAAGCTTCGTTCTGGTCCGTCGTCAGCGCCAGCCGACCCCGCAGGTGGCCGGTTCTCAGTTGCAAGGGACGTTCTTCCAGGGCGGTCCGGAGGATCTCCCGGGCGACTTCGGAAACCGTCTTGCGCTGTGCGCGAGCACGGTCTTGGAGCGCCTTCCGCAGGCCCCGGTCGGTACGGATAGTCACTGTGGTATGCATGTGTACAGTGTACTACAAAGCGCGCCCGTGGTCAAAAATGAGGTAGGTCCTCACCGGAGATTGCTCGGCGCAAGGCCTCCTCGTACTTGACGGTGCCTGGCCCGGGCTGCCTCTTCTCTGGCCCCTCTCCGGGTCCCTGGCCATGGCCAACCGTCCGCCCCGTCTGGTCAAGTTTGTCTCCGCCGAAGTGGAGCAGCTCTCCGAGGAGCGGTGCCGCACGCAGGTGGAGTTGCTCCACCAGGACGGCAAGGCGCATGTTGGCAAAGCGGAAGGTGGATGCGCGGACGCCGAGCGGCTCCGCCTCGCCGCGCACGCGGCCGCCAGCGCCGTCCAGAGCGCCGTGTGCGGGACCGGCGACCAGCTCGACGTGACCGGAGTCACGATCACCGAGGCGTTCGGCAAGCGCACCGTGTTCGTCCAGGTGTCCGCGGTGTACATCGGGCAGCGGCGGGAACTCATGGGGTTCTGCCTCATTGATCCCGACCCCACGCGCGCTGCCGCCCTCGCGGTCCTCAACGCGGTGAACCGGTTCCTGGGGATCGGCTAAGGGGCGGGATGGACCGGCGTAAGGCGTGAGGGGCCTCTCACCGCCACCCCCTCCCGCAGTCTGGCCCCGTAACAACCGCCGGCATAGGGACATACGTCACAGCGGGCCGGTGATGCAAGTAGTATTATTAATCCTCTCGCCGGGTTGAGACCTGGCGCCCCGGTCTTTCGCAGCACACGTTGGTGGAGGCTGTTGCGCTGGGTCCACACTTTCCAGGTGTTCCGTGACGGCGTTCTTCGTGGTTCTGGGCTTGGTTCTGGCCGGCGTCCTGGGCTGGTCTTTGGCCGCACTGGCCGGCCGCCGGGCACGAGCCGCTTCCAGCCCGGTGGCCGGTGACAGCGGCCAGATGCTGGGTCTCGAGAAGGCCGTCGAGACGATGCAGCTGGGCGTCACCATCACGGATACCAACGGTCGCATCCTCTACACCAATCCCGCCGACGCCAAGATGCACGGCTACACGGCGGAGGAGTTGATGGGCCAGGATGTCCGGGTCTTCGCTCCGGCCAAGGCAGGGAAACCGCTCAGCCGCGAGGAGCTGGCGCGCATGACGAGCTGGCGCCGGGAGACCACCAACGCCCGCAAGGACGGATCGGTCTTCCCGTGCCACCTGATGTCCGACGTGGTCCGGGATCGGAATGGCGAGATCGTGGGCGTGGTCACGGCCTGCGATGATATCACCCAGCGCAAGGCCGCCGAGGCGGCGCTGCGGGAGAGCGAAGAGCGCTACGCGCTGGCGGCCAGTGGCGCCACCGACGGCATCTGGGACTGGGATCTTCGGAGCGGCGTGGCGTACTTTTCGTCCCGGTGGAAAGGGATCCTGGGCTACGGCGAGGACGAGCTGGGGCGGGTACCGGACGAGTGGCTCAAGCGGATTCATGCGGACGATCTGCCGCGGGTCAAGGTCGAGTTGGCGACCCACGGGGAGGCGCGCACGCCGCACCTCGAGAGCGAGCACCGCCTGCTACACAAGGACGGGACCTACCGGTGGGTCCTGGTGCGGGGGCTGGCGGTGCGCGACCAGCGGGGCGAGGCCTATCGCATGGCCGGCTCGCTCACGGATATCAGCGATCGCAAGAAGGCGGAAGAGCAGCTGATCCACGACGCGCTGCACGATCCGCTGTCCAACCTGCCCAACCGGGCGTTCTTCATGACGCTGCTGGACCGCGCGATCAAGCGCACGCGCCGCCGCAGCGAGTACCTGTTCGCGGTGTTGTTCGTGGACCTGGACCGGTTCAAGCTGGTGAACGACAGCCTGGGCCACGGGGTGGGGGACCAGTTGCTGGCGGCTATCTCGCTCCGGCTCAAGTCCTGCGTCCGGCCGGGGGACGTGGTGGCCCGCCTGGGCGGCGACGAGTTCACCATCCTGCTGGAAGACATTCGAGGCGTCAACGACGCGACCCGGGTCGCCGAGCGGATCCAGGCGGAGCTCAAGGAGCCGTTCATCTTCGACGGTCGCGAGGTCTTCACCAGCGCCAGCATCGGGATCGCGCTCAGCACGGCGGGCCACGAACGGCCCGAGTACTTCTTGCGCGACGCGGACACGGCGATGTACCGCGCCAAGACACGCGGCAAGGCGCGCTACGAGATGTTCGACGAGGCGATGCACGCGCGGGCCGTCGCCCAGCTGCAACTGGAGACCGACCTGCGGCGGGCGTTGGAGCGCGCAGAGTTCCGGGTGCGCTACCAGCCCATCGTGGTCCTCAGCTCCGGCCAGATCACCGGGTTCGAAGCGCTGGTGCGCTGGCAGCACAGCGAGCGCGGCCTGATCGCGCCCGGCGAGTTCATTCCCATCGCCGAAGAGACGGGATTGATCA
>JACPAP010000138.1 GCA_016180765.1 Gemmatimonadota bacterium | reverse complement strand
CCAGGGGAAGCCGATCTTCTACAGCCTGGGCGACTTCATGTTCCAGAACGAGACCGTGCTGCGGCTGCCGGACGACAACTACCGCCCGTACGGCCTCGACCAGAACGCCGGTGTGGCCGACTTCAACGACGCGCGCTACGCCCGCGGCACCCGCGGCTTCCCGGCGCAGCGCGAGATCTGGGAATCGGTCGTCGCGGTCGCCAAATGGCGCGGGGACCAGCTCGCCAGCTTGGAACTGCACCCTATCACCTTGGGGTTCGGCCAGCCGGAGCCGGTGCGGGGACGTCCCATGCTGGCCGACCGCGAGCTGGGCCGAAAGATCATTGGAGACTTGATCGAGCGATCCCGCCTATTCGGGACCTTGATCGAGTGGCGCGACGGGGTGGGCGTGGTCCGCGTGGATGGAAGCTCGTTATCTCCACGTGCACCGCGATCTCTGCCGTGAATCCGTCACCGTAATTGCTGGCGGGGGTACTCGAGGAGCGGTACCAACCGGGCCCGCGGCGGGATGCCGGGCTCCAGCTCCATGATCCCCACCGACGGCGGCACCCCGAATCGCGCCGCGCCCGCCGAGCCCGGGTTCATCACCGTGACGGTCTGGTCCACCAGTTCCAACTGCGGCCGGTGCGTATGGCCGTACACGATGATCTCCGCGTCGGGAAACTCCTTATGGAGGATTCCCGGCGTGGGCGAGCCGAACTGGTCTCCGTGGGTGACCACCACGATGAACCCGTCCAGCTCCAGTCGGGCCACCTTCGGACATCGCTTGCGTACCTCCAGACCGTCCACGTTGCCGTACACCGCCGTGACCGGCGCCAGCTCCGCCAAGCGGTCCAGTAGCTCAGCGGGCCCCACGTCGCCGCCGTGCAGGATCTGATCCACTTCGGCGAAGACGTCGAGCACCTCGGGCCTGAGCTTTCCGTGCGTGTCGGAAATGATCCCCAGGCGCATAACCCGCGTTATTCGTGGTCCGTTGCCCGTTGCCCGTCTGCCCCGGTGCCGTTACGGACACCGGACAACGGATAACGGACAACGTCTAGCATTTCCCGCAACAGCCGCTCGCTGCAGCACGATACGAAGCTTCCGCCGAACACCACGTTGTCACGGCGACCGTCTACCGTCGCGACCACGCCGCCCGCTTCCTCCACGCAGGGAACCAGGGCCGCGATGTCCCAGGGATGCATTACCGGGTCTATGGCCACGTGCGCCAGCCCCCGGCACACCGCCACGTGCTGCAAACAGTCTCCGCCGAACCGGAACTTGGCCGCGCGCCGCAACAGCGGCAGCAGCCGCCGGACGTGCTCCTCTCGTTCGTCGGGCGGCACCGAGCTGAGCCCACTGGGTCCCATCACGACCGCGTCGCTCAGCGCCGCCACCGGCTGCACCTGTACCCTGACCGGCGGGCCGTCCGGTAGGCGGAACCAACAACCCAGCCCCCGGCCCGCGTACAGCGTCTCGCCGATGGCCGGCAGGTGCACCACACCAACGACCGGCGTCCCGTGGCGTAGCAGCCCCACCAGCGTCCCGAATAGCGGAATGCCCAGCGAGAACGACGCCGTTCCGTCAATCGGATCCAGCACCCAACGCCACTCGGCGTCTGCCGGACCGGCGTCGCCGAACTCCTCCCCCAGGACGGCGTGGCCAGGATACCGCCGCCCGATCAGCTCCCGCATCACCGCTTCGCCCTCGCGGTCGGCGTCGGTGACTTCGGTGCCGTCAGGTTTTTGGGAGACTTGGGGGTTACGGTAGCGTGACAGAATGCTCGGCTCGGCAGCATGAGCCAGCTCCAGCGCGAACTCGAGCAGCTCCTGAAGCTCCGCGTCCTCAACCACGCCCTTCCCACCTGGGCGTGAGCGGCGCCTCGACGCCCATGTGGTCCAGCACCCGCTGCACCACGAAATCCACCAGTTGCTCCACCCTGGTGGGCCGGTGATAAAACCCCGGTGCCGCCGGGATCACCGTGGCCCCGGCCTCGGCGACCGCGGTGAGGTTCCGCAGGTGTACCAGCGAGAGCGGCGTCTCGCGCGGCACCAGAATGAGCCGGCGTCGCTCTTTGAGGGCAACGTCGGCCGCCCGCTCGATCAGCGAGCGGCTGGTCCCGTGGGCGATGGCCGAGACCGTTCCCATCGAGCAGGGACAGATCACCATCCCGGCACTCTTGGCCGACCCTGAAGCCGGCGTGGCGCCGCGGTCGGCATCATCGAACACGGTAATACTGGACCAGTCGCCACCGGTCGCCTTCTTGAGCTCCGCGTCAGAGGTGACCCCCGTCTCCATCTCCAGCAACCGCCACCCGTGCTTGGAGATGATGAGCCAGAGGGGGACCTTGGCCCGCGCCAACACCTCCAGCAGCCGCACCGCGTACGGCCCGCCGGATGCGCCGGTGATGGCCAAGACCCAAGGCACGCCGATCACTGACCGCGCCGTCCTGGAGCGGGCGTCTTGTGGGGATGGCGCGGGGGACCCTGCGGACCAGGGAAACGGGAAAAGGGAAACGGGAAAGGTTCCCGACGGCCAGCTTTCCTGGTCTTACGCTTCCCTTTTCCCATTTCCCTTTTCCCCATCATATCACCCGATCCGCGAGCGCCCCCAGGAAGACGACGATGCTCATCACCCCGTTCATGGTGAAAAACGCCGCGTCCAGTCGCGAGAGATCGTCCGGCTTCACCAATCGATGTTCCCAGACGAGGAGCACGGCCGCCACGACGATGCCGACGTAGTACGCCGCGCCCAGGCCTGCGCCCGCCCCGAACCCCACCAGGAGCGCGATCGTGAGCCCGTGCGCCAGCTTGGCCGCGAGGATCGCTCGGCTTCGCCCCAGGGCGACGATCGCGCTCTTCAACCCGTGCTGGCGGTCGAACTCCTCATCCTGCAGAGCGTAGAAAACGTCGAAGCCTCCCACCCAGGCGGCCACCGCGAGCGCCAGCACCAAGAGCGTCCACGCCGGCTTGCTCCACGCCCCCGCAATAGCCAAATACCCGCCCACCGGTGCGATCGCCAGCGCGGCCCCCAACCAGAAGTGCGAACACACCCGGTTAAGCAGACCAGAGGCCACCACGAACACCGCGGCCCCTCCGGTCACGGCGGCCCCTGCGGCCCGCACCGACAACCGCCCGGCCGGCAGCTCGCGGTCTCTGGTGCGCGGATTCCTCGCGTCGGCCTCGCGATCCACGATGCGGTTGAACCCCATGGCCGCGAACCGCGCCGCGGTGAACGCCACGATCACCAGCCCGACCTTGACCGTCGTGACCGCCGCGACCGTCGACGCATACACCACGCCGAGCAGCGCGAACGGCAACGCGAACACCGTGTGCGGCAGCTTCACGAAGTTCACGTAGCGAACCAGCAATGACTGGCCAGCGAACGTCTGCCCCTCGCGCGGGGGCTCGCCTGTTGCGTCCATGGTGGGCCGCAGATCGGCTCGGCGGGCTTGCGTCTTGCGCGTCATGCAGTCAGCAACGCCCGTTGCACGTTGTACGTTGCACGTTGCACGTCAGTAGCCGTCCCCCGCGAGCCGAATCCCTAGCTCCTTCCACATTGCATCCACTCGTGCCTTGGTCTCCCCATCCATTACGATCGGCCTCGGCCACTCCCGCTCGAACCCTTCTTCCTTCCACTTCCGCGTCGCGTCAATGCCCATCTTGGAGCCGTAGGTGAACGCCCGCGACGAGTGATCCAGCACGTCGATCGGCCCCATGGTGAACCGGATGTCGCGCTGGGGATCGATGTGATTGAGCGCCACCCACCAGGCCTCCTCCGGATCCTGGACGTTGATCTCCTGGTCCAGCAC
>JACPAP010000137.1 GCA_016180765.1 Gemmatimonadota bacterium | reverse complement strand
CAGGTCTCGTGTTGCTCCATGACACGGTGCACGGTCTCGCCGTGCTCGATGCTCCCCTCCGCCCGGAGCCCGGACGCGACGGCGAAGGCTGCCCCGACCACGCCGGCCACCAACGCCCAGAACCCGGCGGCCTTGAGGGAGTCCCGCTTGGTGGCGGTCCCCAGCCAATCGAAGATCACGGACGCGAGGAGCAGCGCCGGCGGCAGATCGTTCAGCGCCGCATGCCATTCCGCAGCGGTGTCGAAGAGCATGTCAGAGCCCCAGTTGGGTCACAGTGGGTGGAGTGGTGGAGTAGTCGTAGAACCCTTTGCCCGATTTCTTGCCGTACATCCCCGCGAGCATCATGCGCTTGAGCAACGGAGGCGGCGCATACCTAGCCTCGCGGTACTCGGCGAACATGATCTCGGCGATCTTGTAGGTGGTGTCGAGCCCCACGAAGTCGAGCAGCGTGAACGGGCCCATCGGATACCCGCACCCCAACGCCATGCCCTTGTCGATATCCGGCACGCTCCCCACGCCGTGCTCCAGGGCGCGAATCGCGTCCAGCAGATAGGGGACCAGGAGCCGGTTGACGATGAACCCCGAGTTGTCCTTGGCCGCGATGGGCTCCTTGCCCAGCGAACGGGCGAAGCCAAAAGCCCGGTCGAACGTCTCGGTACTGGTGGTGACGGTCCGCACCACCTCCACCAGTTTCATGAGCGGCACCGGATTGAAAAAGTGCAACCCCACGAACCGGTCCGACCGCTGGGTCGCGGCGGCCATGGCCGCGACCGTGAGGCTGGAGGTGTTCGAGGCGAAGACGGTCCCGGAGCCGCAGAGGCCGTCCAGCTCCTTCCACAGCGCGTTCTTGATCTCCAGGTCTTCCGTCACGGCCTCGACGACGATGTCGCAGGACGCGAGGTCGGCCGCGTTGGTCGTGAACCTGAGGCGGCCGAGGGTGGCGTCGCGATCTTCTTTGGTCAGTTTGCCCTTCTCGACGAATTTGTCCAGCGACTTGGTGATCCCGGCCTGGCCCTTGTCGTTCAGGGCTTGGGACACCTCGCGGACGATGGTGCGATACCCGGCTTGCGCCGCCACCTGCGCGATGCCGCTGCCCATCAGTCCGCACCCCAGCACACCCACCGTCTTGATGTCGGCCATCGTGGTCTATCGCGAATAGAGGTTTGTGCTCCCAGACGCACCTCAGGGAGTCAAGGTGCGGCGAATCTCGTCCGCCACGCGGGCCAGTGGGCTGGTTCGCGCATTGCCGGCGGCGCGATGCAGGTCCAGCTCGCCGTGCTCCAGCCGGTCCAGCACCTGCTCCAGCGCGACCGACGTTTCCGCGGCCCGCTCGCGCTGGCGGCGCGCCACGCCCATGGCCAGCGCCCCACACACGGCGGCCGGGATGATGGCCACCGGCGCCATCACACCGACCACCAACGCGACCCCGGTTCCGGCCAATCCGGCGGCGCTGAGCACCGCGGCCCCAGTCAGCTGCTGGTTGAACGCGTTGCCGATGTCTGCCACGAGCTGCACGTAGCAACTTCGTTCGTCCACGGCGGTGATCGCCCCGGCCACGTCTCGCGCCCGCGCCAACACGTAGCGCCGGCCGCGGGATCCAAAGGCGCGCTTGAGCGAGGCATAGGCCCCCTGCTGTGCCTCCCAGGTGGTCTGCTCCGGATAGCGCCGCTTTACCTGGAGCAGCTCCCCTTCCGTCATCCAGCCGTGCAGCGCTCGCTCGGTGTCCGGGCGTGGCCGCGGAATGGTCCGGCCGGCGGCCACCCGCCGCGGTCCGGCGAGCCAGATGAGCACTCCGCGATCGGTCTCCGTGGCGGCCCGGGTGCGCTCTTCCAGCAGCGCCTGACGCAGGTACCGGTCGCCGATCCCCACGTCCTGGCCCAGCCCGTACAACTCCTGCTCGGTCAGCCCCTCGCCGATATCCCGCTCGCCCGCTTGGAGCTCCGCCGCGCGCCGGACGATCCGTTCCAGCGCGCCGCGGTCAATGCGGGGGCCGGACGGCAGCGATCCCGTCATCCGGGGCTTAGGTCGTCTGCCGCGACGCCGCCGGTGTGGTGCTGGGGAGCGGCGTGCCCGTGGCGGCGGGGAGCTGCTTCTCGCCGGTCGCGACCTTCTTGGCCGCGTCCAGGAACGGCGTCAGCAGGTCGAGCGGCACCGGGATGATGATGCTCCGCGAGTTGTTCTCCGAGGCGATCTCGACCAGCGTCTGGAGGTAGCGCAGCTGGAGCGTGGCCGGCTGGGTCCCGATCACCCGCGCCGCCTCCGCCAGCTTGCCGGCCGCCTGGTACTCGCCTTCGGCGGCGATCACCTTGGCCCGCCGCTCGCGCTCCGACTCCGCCTGGCGGGCCATGGCCCGCTTCATCTCGGTCGGGAGATCCACGTCCTTGACCTCCACCGCCGACACCTCGATGCCCCACGGCTCGGTGCGCTCGTCCACGATGCGCTTCAAGATACCGTTGATCTTCTCCCGATCCGCCAGCAACTGGTCCAGCTCCACCTCGCCCAGCACGCTCCGCAGCGTGGTCTGGGCCAGCTGGCTGGTGGCATAGATGAAATTCTCGACCTCGATCACCGCGCGGTCCGGGTGTCTCACCCGCATGTACAGCACCGCATTCACCTTGACCGAGACGTTGTCCCGCGTGATGACGTCCTGCGGCGGGATGTCCATCGCGATGATCCGCAGCGACACCCGCTGAAGCTTGGCGAAAAACGCGGGCACGAAGATGAGCCCCGGTCCCTTGGTGGCCCAGTACCTGCCCAGGAAAAAGCTGACGGCGCGCTCGTACTGCTTCACGATGTGCAGGCTGCCGTAGGCGTACGCCAGCACCGCCGCTACCGCGATCCAGAGTGCCATCATGAGAACGCCTCCACGATCACCGCGGCCCCCTGTCCGCCGCCGATGCAGGCGGACCCCAGGCCGTAGCGCTTCTTCTGCTGGCGCAGCGCGTGCAGCAGATGGATGGTGATCCGCGCCCCGCTCGCTGCCAGCGGGTGCCCGATCGCAATGGCTCCCCCGTGGACGTTGGTGCGTGCGCGGTCGAGCCCCAGCTCCTTCTCTACCGCGACATACTGTGGCGCGAACGCCTCATTCACCTCGAC
>JACPAP010000136.1 GCA_016180765.1 Gemmatimonadota bacterium | reverse complement strand
GGGGTGCGCGACCTGCCACGACAACCACGAGATCAAGCCGGCGACCGACGAGATGCTCGGCCTCGGGGAGGGGGCCGTGTGCGCGACCTGCCATGCGGCCGATGATGGGGGCGGAAAGGCGGCGGCCGAGATGCGGGCGCTCATCGACTCCCTGCGGGGGGAATCCGAGAAGGCCCGGGCGATCCTCCTCCAGGCCGAGCACGCCGGGATGGAGGTCAGCCAGGCCCAGTTCGAGCTGAAGGGGGCCACGGATGCCCTGGTCAAGGGGCGGGCGGCCGTACACGCCTTTGCCGTCGAGGGGGTCAAGCGGGAGGTGGAGGTGGGTCGCACGATCAGCGCGAAGGCCTACTCCCGTGGGGTGCGGGCGCTCGAGGACCTCCAGTTCCGGCGGAAGGGGCTGGCGGTTTCGGTGGCGATCATCCTGGCCCTGATCGTGGGGCTCGTGTTCAAGATCCGGCAGGTTGGCCGGAAGATGTAGCTCCCTCCTCCTCCCCTCTGAGCCCCCCCGGGGGGGACGGAAGAGAGGGGGGGGGAGCAACAGGAGGCGCGCGATGGATGGGGAGGCGCGGAACCCCGCGGGGACCCGCAGGGGCTTCCTCAACTGGTTCCTCGGCACCAGTGCAGGGGCCTTCCTGCTGGCGGTGCTGTACCCCGTGGGCCGGTATTTGATCCCGCCGACGGTCGGAGAGTCCGCGGCGGCGACCGTGACGCTCCCCATCAAGCCCGAGGAGATGCGGCCGAACACGGGGCAGATCTTCAAGTTCGGCAGCCGCCCGGGGATCCTGGTCCGGACGCCGGCCGGGGAACTGCGGGCCTTCTCCGCCGTCTGCACGCACCTGAACTGCACGGTGCAGTACCGGCCGGACCTCAACCACATCTGGTGCGCGTGCCACAACGGGCACTTCGACCTCACCGGCAGGAACATCGGGGGTCCGCCCCCCCGGCCGCTCGATGCCTACGTCGTCAACGTCCGGGGAAACCAGATTGTGGTGAGCAAGGGCGCCTGAGCATGCCTCCGGCCCGATACGCTTCGCCTGGCTGCGTTCTCCGACCGCCCTTCGGGCGGTGCGCGCGCCGATCCTCAACGTACAATTGCGTACGCCTCCGGTCGGCTCCTCCCTCGGGCCTTGCCATGCTCGCGTCTCGGCCCGGAGGGGAGGGCTAGAGATGGGGGCCCTCGACAAGGGGCGCAGCAGGCTGTGGATGTGGCTCGACGAGCGGGTTGGCTTGGCCGAGCTGGAGATGCTCGTCAGGAAGAAGGAGGTCCCGGTCCACCGGCACACGGTCTGGTACTACCTGGGCGGGATGACCCTGTTTCTCTTCCTGGTGCTGGTGGCCACGGGCATTCTCCTGCTCTTCTACTACCGGCCCAGCGCGGAGGAGGCCTACGAGTCGGTCCAGTTCCTGATGGCGGAGGTGGAGTTCGGCTGGCTCATCCGCTCGATCCACTCGTGGGCGGCGAATCTCATGATCTTCACGCTCTTCCTCCACCTCTTCAGCGTGCTGCTCCTCAAGGCGTACCGCCCGCCGCGCGAGGTCACCTGGTTCTCGGGCATCGGCCTGATGGCCGTCGCCATGGGCTTCGGCTTCACCGGCTACCTGCTGCCGTGGAACGAGCTCGCCTACTTCGCGACCAAGGTCGGGACCGAGATCACGGGGGTCCTCCCTGGGGTCGGACCCTTTCTCCGCCGGCTGCTCCGCGGCGGAGATGAGGTCACCGGGGCCACGCTCACGCGGTTTTACGGGATCCACGTGGCGGTCCTTCCGGCCCTGGCCACCCTCCTCCTGGGCCTCCACCTCTTCCTGGTTCAGAAGCACGGCATGAGCGTCCCGCCCCGCGTGGAGCGGGCGGGCGGCGCCAATCGGCGGATGCCTTTCTTCCCCAACTTTCTCCTGCGCGACCTGGTGGGATGGCTCTCGGCGCTGGCGGTCCTGGCCGCCCTGGCGGCCTACTTCCCGACGGAGCTGGGCCAGAAGGCGGACCCGTTCGCACCCGCGCCGATCGGCATCAAGCCCGAGTGGTACTTCATGTTCATGTTCCAGACGCTAAAATATCTGCCGAGCTACATTCTGGGCATCGAGGGGGAGATCGTGGGCGTCGTCGGTTTCGGGGTGGGGGGCCTGTTCCTGCTGCTCATCCCCTTCCTGGACCGGCGAACGGCGCGGGGGGAGCCCTCCCGCCTCTTTACCGGGATCGGCGTCGCCATCATCCTGTATATGATTGCGTTGACCTATCTCGGCTACACGGTGAGCCCGACGAAATGAGGCCGGCCCGGACGCTGGCGGCTTTTGTGCTCGGCGCGGGCCTCTGTGCCCCACTGGGCGCTGGCCGCGCGGACTGCAGTGAGCGCAACGTGCTCTACCCGCGCTTCGTCGGCGACGAGATGGGGAACCTCCTCGGGTTCCTCCGGAGCGCCAGCGCGGCCTCACCCCGGTAACCCCCAACAGGGAGGAGCCAACCGTGCGTTGCATCCGCTTCGGGGCTCTCGCGCTTGCCGTCGGGTTCGGGATGGGGCTCTTGGCCTTCTCGCCGGGCGCAGCCCAGGTCAAGGTCCCGCCGGACTTCACCTTCGAGAAGGGCAAGGACAGCCCGGCCCCGGTCACCTTCAGCCACGAGAAGCACAAGGCGAAGGTGGAGAAGTGCACCGCCTGCCACGTCAAGGTCTTCAAGATGAAGAAGGGGACCTCGGGGACGATCACGCTCGCCGCGCTCAAGGAAGGGAAGTTCTGCGGGGCCTGCCACGATGGCAAGACGCAGGTGGGCGGTGCGGTCGTTTTCGCTGTGGATGACAAGGTTAACTGCGAGAAGTGCCATAAGAAATAGCGGCCGCGCGGCGCTCCCCCTCGCTCTGCTGCTGTTCGGAGCGCTTGGCCCGCTCGGGAGCGGCGCCCGGGCGGCGGATGTCCCGCTGGCGCAGGAGTGCCTGGCCTGCCACAGCGACCCGGGCCTCAAGAAAGAGGTTGGAAATGGCCGGTTTATCTCGCTCCTTGTGGACCCGGCTCACCTGGCGCGCTCACCCCACAAGGAACTCATGTGCGTGCAGTGCCACGCTGACATCCGGGAACTTCCCCACGCCGAGCGCCTCCAGAAGGTCCGGTGCGAGG
>JACPAP010000135.1 GCA_016180765.1 Gemmatimonadota bacterium | reverse complement strand
AACCCAATGTGTTAGCGAACACCCAAATCCGGCCACGACCGAACACCTGAAAACCGGCCACTTCGGGTAGGGGGATTTCGGGCATGCTCCGTCGTTTCGACGATGGAGGATGCTGGTGCCCAACTACCTGAAGATGCAGAAACGACAGCAAGTTCTGGCTCTCCTGGAGCTCGGCTGGACGTACCGGCGGATCGAGGCTGAGACCGGGGTGCGGCGCGAGACGGTGTCCCGGTACGACCGGCTGCGCCGGGCAAATGCGGCCAAAGTGTTCCCCGGCTCGGAGGGGGCGACCACCCCTTCCGAGGCCGATCGCGCCGGTCCCGACCCCCCAAACCCGGCCAAAGTGTTCCCCGGCTCGGAGCCAAATGCGGCCAAAGTGTTCCCCGGCTCCGACCTGCCGCCGCGCTCATCGGCCGCCACCTACCACGACGCCATCGTGGAGAAGCTCGACGCCGGCCTGAGCCTGCAGCGCCTCTGGCAGGACCTGGTCGAGGAGTTCGGCTACGCCTCCAGCTACGAGTCGGTGAAGCGCTACGTCCGGACGCTGCGCCGGGCGCGCCGGGTCGTCGGCGTCATCCACACCGCCCCCGGAGAAGAGGGCCAGGTCGACTTCTTCCAGGGTGTGCCCACCTTCAACGCCACCACCGGCCAGTGGCAGAGGCCCTGGGTGTTCCGCATGACGCTCGGCCACTCCCGCCACGGCTACGAGGAGGCCGCCTGGGACCAGAAGCTCGAGACCTTCCTGCGTCTGCACGCGAACGCCTTCCGCGACTTCGGCGGTGTCCCCACGATCGTACGCCACGACAACCTGAAGTCCGCCGTGGTGCGCGCCTGTCTTTACGACCCCGACATGAACGAGGTCTACGCCGCCTTCGCCCGGCATCACGGCTTCACGGCCCTGCCGACCCGGCCGCGCAACCCCCGCGAGAACGGCAAGCAGGAGCGCAGCGGCGGCTACGTCAAGGACAACGCCCTCAAGGGCCACCGGTTCGACAGCCTCGACGAGTGCAACGCCCACCTGCGCCGCTGGAACCGCACCGTCGCCCGCTTGCGCATCCACGGCACCACCCGCCGCCAAGTCTTCACCCACTTCCTGGAGTCCGACAAGCCGGCGCTGCAGCCGCTGCCCGCCGAGCCGTTCGCTCTCTTCCACTGCGGCGACCGCACCGTGCACCCCGATGGCCACGTCGAGGTCCAGGGGGCGTTCTATCCGGCCCCGTCCCACCTGCTGGGTCTTTTGATCCAGGTCCGCTGGGACCAGCATCTCGTCCGCCTGTACCACAACCAGGTCCAGGTCGCGGTCCACACCCGGGTGGCTCCCGGAAAGTTCGCCCCGCGACCGGGTCAGAACCCGGCCGACCTGGTCTCCTCCCAGCGCGCCTTCCTGGAGCGGCTGCTCGGCCGCTGCGAGCGCGTCGGTCCCGACCTGCGCCTGTGGGCCGAGGCCGCCTTCGCCGAGCGCGGCGTGCGCGCCTTCCGCCTCCTGCAGGGCGCCCTCGACCTCACCCGCGCGCACCCCAAGGAGGCTCTCCTGCGCGCCGCCCGTCTGGCCTGCGAGCACCAGCTGTTCCGTTACCGGGATCTCCGCCGCCTGGCCTCCCAGGCCCCAGGCGATCTCCGGCAGCGGACTCTCATCGACGTGCACCCCAACATCCGTCCCCTGACCCACTACCGTCTGGAGGAGTTCCTGTGAACCCACAACTGCCCGTGCGTCTGCGTCACCTGCGGCTCTCCGGCATGGCCGAGGCCCTGCCGCTCCGAGTCGAGCAGGCCAAGAGTGCCGAGCTGCCCCACCTGGACTTCCTCGAACTGCTCGTCGAGGATGAGATGGCCCGGCGCGCCGACCGCCTCTTCGCCCGCCGCCTCAAGGCCGCCGGCATCCTGCAGGTCAAGGAGTTCTCCGACTTCGACTGGACCTTCAACCCCAAGATCCCCAAGGCCAAGATGATCGATCTGGCCACCGCCCGCTTCGTCCCCGAGCACCACAACGTCCTGCTCATCGGCCCGCCGGGCATCGGCAAGAGCTTCGCCGCCACCGCCATCGCCGTCGGCGCCATCCGCGCCGGCTACCGCGTCCTTATCCGCAGCGCCTTCGACCTGGCTCAGGACTTCGCCGAGGCCGAGGCCACCGGCGAGAGGCGCGGCTTCGTCCAGGCCCTGATCCGCGTCGACCTGCTCATCCTCGAAGACCTCGGCATGAAGAAGCTCGGCCCCAGCGCCGCCGAGGACCTGCTCGAGGTCTTCGTCCGCCGCCACGAGGTTGGCTCCATCCTGATCACCACCAACCGCCCCACCGAGGACTGGGGCCAGTTCCTCGGCGACGTCCCCGCCGCCACCGCCATCCTGGATCGCTTCCTCGCCCACGCCGCCATCGTCCCCATGCAGGGCAAGAGCTACCGCCTGCACCAGCGGGCCCGGCGCGGCGATCCGACCGAGGACACCAGGAAGACGTTATGATCCCGTCCCCGCACCCCGGATCCTGGAGGTCCCTGGACATGGACCCGCTGCCGATCGTCGCTCCTCGACCATCCTGGCGCGTCGCTCCCGGCCGGTGGCGCTCGAAACGCCCCGAACAGCAGCGCCGAGGCGCTGTGGATGCTGCCGGACCTGCCGCTGCGCTTGGACGCGCCCACCCCGCGCGTCCACAGGTCCTTGGAAACCGCTGCGCGGTTCCCACAAGCATCCACAGCGCAACGGCCGACGATCACACGATCAGACTTGCAGGAGGCGAGAACAAGATCGATACTGACCACCCCGCCACCCGGAGTGGCCGGGTATGAAGTGTTCCGTCGTGGCCGCTTTTGAGTGTTCGGTGACAGCACCGGCATCAAACCGAGCAGGTTCTTCGGGCCTTCGGTTTCGGTGCGGACTCGATCGCCGAAGCCCTGCACCTCGCGCGCGGCGCCGCCGGCCCCGACGGCCTGGTCGTCATCAGCGGCTCGCTCTACCTGGTCGGGGAGATCAAGAAGGCCCTGGCGGGCTGAGGGGAAGCCGGCGAAAGGGATCGACCTACGTTACCGCCAGGCAGCCTCACGGCTCTCCGCTTGGCACTCGGACGGATTCTCAGGACCCCGATGGATGAATGCTGCCTTCATTCGCAATTCG
>JACPAP010000134.1 GCA_016180765.1 Gemmatimonadota bacterium | reverse complement strand
GCGCCCGCCACACGAGCCCCATTTCGTGCACCTGGCGTGGGCCGTGCGTCGGCTGACGCCGGTCCAGGCCAAGTATATCCGGCTGTTCTACGGCGAGGAGACGCTGAGGGAGTTGAGAGCGCTCTGATCGGCGGGAGAGGCGGCAGAAGCGGCAGACGGGAGGTGCGTCTCTTCGCGCGCTGCAGTCTCGCGCGCGCCTCAGACGAAGAAAGTTTCATGGCGCGCGCTCCACTGACGCGCGCTCCCAGACGCACCCCCCGTCTGCCACTTCTGCCGCCCCTGCCGCTTCTCCCGCTTCTGCCGCGATGAAATCCCACACCACCTACCTCTGGTTCAACACCAAGAAGCGCCAGGAAATCATTGACATCACCGACGACGTCGCCAAGGCGGTCGCCGCCAGCGGCATCGCCGAGGGCTTGGTGCTGGTCTCGGCGATGCACATTACCGCGTCGGTGTTTGTCAACGATCACGAGTCCGGCCTGTGGCACGACATCCTGGCGTGGCTGGAGGGAACCGTGGCGCCGTGGGACCCCGGCCGGTACCGGCACAACGAAACCGGCGAGGACAACGCGGCGGCGCATCTCCGGAGCCTCACCATGGGACACGAGGTCATCGTGCCAGTGACCAAGGGCGCACTGGATCTGGGGCCATGGCAGCGGGTGTTCTACGGCGAGTGGGATGGCCAACGGCGTAAGCGATTGATTGTCAAGGTGTTGGGTGAATAACACCGGCCGCGAGCGTTGTACCACGAATGGCCGGCTGTTAAGCTTCACGGCTAGGATGCATAGCTTCCACCTGGCGACGCTGGTCGCGCGGCGAGCGGGGGCCGATCCGGAGCGTGAGTGCCTCGTCGCCGGCCCCGGACCGGCGCGGTCCGGGGCAGGCGCGCGGCGGCTGACCTATGCCCAGGTGGACGCGGACGCCCGAGCCCTGGCCAAGGCCTTTGCCGCGCGGGGCGTAGGCGCCGGCGACCGGGTCGCGATCGAGTTGCCCAACTGCCCCGAATGGACCACGACGTGCCTCGCCGCGGCGAGACTCGGGGCGGTGCTGGTGCCGGTCAATCCTTCGCTGGGGTACCACGAACTCAAGTACCAGTTGCGGCACGCCGAGGTCCGGGTTCTGGTCGGGGGGGAATCCGTCTGCGGGGTGGACGACCGCGAGCTGTGCGAGGAGGCGAGCCGCGACCTGCCTGACCTGCAGTTCCTGGCGGTCGTGGGGCCGGACGATCTCTGGTACGACCATCGCATTCTCCAGTTCGCGTCGCTGGTGGAGCGCGGCCGCTCGTTGCCGGACCCAGCCTGGCAGGTTCGGGAGGACGATCCCCTCGCGATCCTCTATACCTCGGGAACGTTGGGCAAGCCCAAAGGCGTGGTACTGACGCACCGCAACCTGGGGTTCGCCGCGCAGCGCGTGGCCGAGGTGCTCGAGCTGACCGGCGCGGATCGGGTCCTGGGAGCGGTGCCGCAGTTCACGGTGTTCGGCATGCAGGTGCTGATCAGCACCCTGATCAGCGGTGCGACCCTGGTGCTGGAGCCGGCGTTCGCCCCTGCCGAGACGCTGCGGCTGATCGAGCGCGAGCGGGTCACCGTGTGCCACGGGGTGCCCACCATGTTCCAGCTCCTGATGCGGGACGCGTCGTTCGGGAGCCGGAACCTCAGTACCGTGCGGACCGGCATCGTCGCGGGGAGCCCGGTCTCCCCCGACCTGGTGCGGCAGATTCGCCGGTGGAACGACGTGCAGATCGCCTACGGGCTCACGGAGACGGGGCCCACCGTGACCCTCACGCGTCCGGCGGACTCGCCGGAGCAGCGCGAGCGTACGGTGGGTCGCCCCATCGCCGGCGTGGAGGTGCGGGTGGTGGACCTAAAGAGCGACGAGCTGCATGGGATGGGGCTCGCGGGCGAGCTGGCGGTCAAAGGTCCCAACCTCATGGCGGGGTACCACCGCATGCCGTTGGAGACCAAACGGTCGTTCACGGACGACGGGTACTTCCTCACGGGAGACCTGGCGGCCCTCGACGACGAGGGGTACGTGACGATCGTGGGCCGGCGCCAGGAGATGATCATCCGCGGCGGCCAGAAGATCTTTCCCCGCGGTCTGGAGGATCTCCTCCGGACGCACCCGGCGGTGGACGACGCCTGTGTGGTCGGCATCCCCCACGACCTGTTGGGTGAGCTGGTCTGCGCCTGCGTCGTCCCGGTCGAGGGCGCCATCGTCACGGGCGAGGAGCTCAAGGAGTTCTGCCGTGAGCAGGTGGCCGACGACAAGACACCGGACCTGGTCCGCTTCTTCGACACCTTCCCGATGACCGGGAGCGGGAAGGTGAAACGCAAGGAGCTGGCGCAGGTCGTCGAACTGGAATTGAGCGCTACGTGAAGGACATCACACCCCTGCGGCCGCCGCGTGCCGCCCATGCGGAGCCACCGGCTCACGCCCCCAACGCGGCCTTGATGATCGACTTCGACAACGTCACGCTGGCGATCCGGTCGGACCTGTCCGCCCAGCTTCGCAAGCTCCTGGGCTCGGACATCTTCAAGGGCAAGGTGTCGGTGCAACGGGCCTACGCCGATTGGCGGCGCTACCCGCAGTACATCGTGCCGCTGTCCGAAGCGTCCATTGATCTCATTTTCGCGCCCGCCTTCGGGTCCAACAAGAAGAACGCGACCGACATCCGCCTGGCCATCGACGCGCTGGAGCTGGTCTTCACCCGGCCGGAGATCGGGACGTTCATCCTGTTGTCGGGCGACAGCGATTTCTCGAGCCTGGTCTTGAAGCTCAAGGAGTACGGCAAGTACGTGATCGGCGTCGGGATCCGGGAGTCGTCCAGCGATCTGCTGGTCCAGAATTGCGACGAGTACTACAGCTACAGCGAGCTCACCGGCCTCACCAAACAGACGGACGCGGAGTATCCCCACAAGGATCCCTGGGAGCTGGTGGTCGAGGCCGTGATGCAGATGAAGCGGGA
Source organism: Gemmatimonadota bacterium (assembly GCA_016180765.1). Lineage (GTDB taxonomy): Bacteria > Gemmatimonadota > Gemmatimonadetes > Gemmatimonadales > GWC2-71-9 > JACPAP01. The sequence continues at coordinate 146 of JACPAP010000134.1, read as the reverse complement.
AGGCGACGTGCTGCGGTCGGACCGGCTGAAGCAGGTGATGCAGCAGCTGGACCCGTCGTTCAACGAGAAAGAGGCCGGGTTCAGCCGGTTCAGCAAGTTCGTGGCGGAAGCGGGCCAGCGCGGGCTGCTGCGGCTCACCAAGCAAG
>JACPAP010000239.1 GCA_016180765.1 Gemmatimonadota bacterium | reverse complement strand
CGAGGTGGCGCTGCTGGACCCGGTGTCCGGAACCTCTGAGCGAGTCCCCGCCTTCGACCGCGGCAAGACCATCAACCCGCAGTGGGCGCCGGACGGGCAGAGTCTCTACTTCCTCTCGGACCAGTCGGGCATCTCCAACATTTATCGGATTTCGCTCGCGACTCAGGAGATCACCCAAGTCACCAACCTGTACGCCGGTGTCACGGGCATCACCGGCTTGAGTCCGGCGTTTTCGACCGCCGCCCGAGCCAACCGCCTGGTCTTCACCGCGTACCAGCGCGGCGATTACCAGGTGTATCGGGTGGACGACGCCGACATTTTGGCCGGAAGGACCCTGATCGCCGCCAACGGGAACGGCGACCCGGCCGCGCTGCCGCCGGCGGTGCGGCAGCAACCCAAAGTCGCGGCGATGCTGGACAATCCCAACTTCGGCCTGCCGTCGAGCGAGGATTTCACCACCCACGACTACGCCCCGCGGTTCTCCCTCGATTACGTGAGCCAGCCGTATCTGGTGTTCGGCTCGGATCGGTTCGGCACCTTCATCGGCGGCGGCGCGTCCCTGTTCTGGAGCGACATGCTGGGCGGCCACAACCTCGCCACGGCCCTTCAGGTCAACGGCTCGTTGCACGACGTTTCGGCCCTGGTGGGCTACACCAACCTGTCGCGCCGCCTCAACTGGGGCTTCGCCCTGCAACAAATTCCGTACGTCGCGGGGCGCTTCGCGCAGTACCTCGATACCACCGGCGGCCAGCTGGCCGTCTTCGAGCAGCTGCTCCGCTACCGGCAGATCAACCGCGACGCCTCGCTGCTGGGTGCCTATCCCTTCAACCGGATGCAGCGGCTGGAGTTCGGGGTGGGTTACCAGAACGTGACCTTCGACGCCGAGCTCCGGACCATTGCCACGTCGTACTTCACGGGAGCCACGCTGCTCGACGTCCGCCAGGAGCTGTCGACGCTGGGCGGGATGCACCTGGGCTCCGCCACGGCCGCGCTGGTCTACGACAACGCCTTGTTCGGCTGGACCAGCCCCATCTTGGGCCAGCGATACCGTTTCGAGGTCACGCCCACCGTCGGGTCCCTCACCTATGCGTCGCTCCTGGCGGACTACCGCCGGTACCTGATGCCGGCCAAACCGTTCACGCTGGCCGGCCGGCTGATGCACTACGGGCGCTACGGCCCAGAGAGCAGCGCCGAAGACAACCGGCTGGCGCCGCTGTTCCTGGGGTACACCGGGATCGTGCGGGGATACGATATCAATTCCTTCGCGTTCGGTGAGTGCCAGCCGACGGCCGCCAGCTCGTGTCCCTCGTTCGATCGGCTGACTGGCAGCAAGCTCTTGGTGGGCAACCTGGAGGTGCGGTTCCCGCCGCTGGGGCTCCTGGGGCTGGGCCCCAACCTGTTCGGCGCGGTGCCGATCGACCTGCTCGGCTTCTACGACGCCGGTGTGGCCTGGACCGCCCGAGACCGGGGGCTGTGCGACACCGGCCAGCTCCAGGTGTTCACCGGCTGCGTGGTCTCCAGCGCGGGAGCCGGACTCCGGTTGAACTTCTTGGGCTTCGCCATCATAGAGATCGACCGGGTCTACCCGTTCTACCGGCCGCTGAAGGGCGGGCACTGGCAGTTTTCCTTTACGCCCGGGTTCTGAGACAGAGAAACGGGAAAGGGGAAGCGGGGAACGTCTTCACGCGGGGGCAGACTTTTCCCGTTTCCCTTTTCCCCCTTTCCCTTTGTTGCCGGGGCAAGCAAGTTCCACCGCCTCATGCCCCTCTTCGACACCGACCGCCAACGCGCCGCGCTGCTGGTGGCCCTCTTGGGGCTGGGGCTGGCACTGGCGCTGGCGCCCTATGCCACCGGGCTCATCGGCGCGGTCGTGCTCTACGTCATCTTCGCACCGGTCAACGAGCTCCTGCGGCGACGCACGGGTCCCACGCTCGCCGCGTCCCTGATCACCGCCCTGGCCCTGGTTCTCATCCTGGTGCCCGGGTTCTCGTTCGCCGGCCTGATCGTTTCCGAGGCGCAGCAGATGGCGAGCGGCGTGGTCCAGAGTCCGTTGCTGCGCCGGATTCGGGACCTGGAGATCGCCGGCTACGCCGTGGGACCGCGTCTGGTGAGTCTCGGGGAGAATCTGGTCGCGTGGATCGGCTCCAGCGCGTTCGGGTTGATCGGCACCGCGACCCGCTTGGCGCTCAACCTGACGATCGCGTTTTTCGGGTTCTACTTCCTGCTGTTGCGGCCCCAGCAGACGTGGGAGATGGTGCGACCCTACATCCCGTTCTCGCAAAAGAACACCGAGCGGCTGCGGCAGCGTTTCCGCGACGTCACCAATTCGACGTTGGTGGGCACCTTGCTCATCGCGATCATCCAGGGCGCCCTGGTGTCCGCGGCGTTCGCCGCGGTCGGCCTGTCGAACGCCGTGTTGTGGGGCGCCGTCACGGCGATCTTCGCCATCCTGCCTCTCGTCGGGAGCGGTCTGGTGTGGGCGCCCGGCGCGGCCTCGCTGGCCCTGGACGGCCGCTACGGCGCGGCGATCGGGATGGTGGTCTGGGGCGTCGCGGTCGTGGGGATGGTGGACAACGTCCTGCGACCCATCGTGTACCGGCGCTGGGCCCGGATTCACCCGGTGGTCACCCTGGTGGGCGCGATCGGGGGCGTGCGCTATTTCGGCGTGCTCGGCATTCTGATCGGCCCCCTGGGGCTATCCTACTTCTTCGAGCTGATCCGGATGTACCGCGAGGAATACGTGGAGCCGGAGGGCCCACCGGCCGTGGCGCCCTGAAACCCTTTGCCCTCCCCGGGCGTCTAACTCTCTTGGCAGAAACCATCTTCCCGCCGAACCGAATCCCACGGAGGTCACCGTGCCCCATCGCTGGTTGAATGCCCTACTCGCCGGGGGCGGTCTCTGGCTGGCTACGCCGGTCGGGCTGCTCGCGCAGACCGCCACCATGGACATCCCCTTCGAGCGCTTCCTGCTCCCCAACGGTCTCACCGTCATCGTCCACCAGGACCACAAAGCGCCCATCGTCGCCGTCAACCTGTGGTACCACGTGGGCTCCAAGAACGAGCGGCCGGGGCGGACCGGCTTGGCGCACCTGTTCGAACACCTGATGTTCAACGGGAGCGAGCACTTCAATCAGGACTACATCCCGCCGCTGGAGCGCATCGGCGCCACCGATCTCGACGGGACCACCAACGAAGACCGCACCAACTACTTCCAGAACGTCCCCACCTCGGCGCTGGACTACGTGCTGTGGCTGGAATCGGACCGGATGGGGCACCTGCTGGGCGCCATCGACCAGGCCAAGTTGGAGGAGCAGCGCGGCGTGGTGCAGAACGAAAAGCGCCAGGGCGAAGACCAACCCTATGCCCGGGTGTTCGACCTGGCGCCGCCCAACACCTACCCGGCCGGCCATCCCTATTCCTGGACCGTCATCGGCTCCATGGAGGATCTGGGCGCCGCCTCGTTGGACGACGTGAAGGAGTGGTTCCGCACCTATTACGGGCCGGCCAACGCGGTGCTGGTAGTGGCCGGGGACATCGACGCGAACACCGCCCGCGCAAAGGTGGAGCGTTATTTCGGCGACATTCCCTCCGGCCCTCCCATCGCCAAACAGGCCGCCTGGGTGGCCCAGCGAAGCGGCACGCACCGGCAGGTGATGCAGGATCGGGTGCCCCAGGCGAGGATCTACCAGGTGTACAACGTCCCGGAGTGGGGCAGCGCCGACGCGGACTATCTGGACCTGGTGACCGACCTCCTGGCGGCGGGCAAGACGTCGCGACTCTATAAGCGCCTGGTCTACGACGATCGGATCGCCACCGACGTCGCGGCGTTCATTGATATGCGGGAGATCGGCAGCCAGGTCTGGGTGTATGCCACGGCCCAGCCCGGAGGCGACCTCTCGGCCGTGGAGCGCGCCGTGGACGAGGAGATGGCCAGGCTGATCGCCCAAGGGCCCACGCCGCAGGAAGTCGAGCGGGTGAAGACGCAGTATCGGGCCACGTTCTTGAGAGGGGTGGAACGGATCGGCGGGTTCGGCGGCAAGTCCGACGTGCTGGCGCAGGGCGAGGTCTACGGCGGCCGCCCGGATTTCTACCAGACCCGGCTCCAGCGGGTCGGGTCCGTGACGGCGCAGCAGCTCCAACGCGCGGCGCGCGACTGGCTGTCCGACGGCGCCTATGTGGTCGAGGTCCATCCCTTCCCGAACTACACTGTGGCCGCGAGCGGCGCGGACCGCAGCAAGCCTCCGGAGCCCGGGGCCCCGCCGAAGGCGGCGTTCCCGCGCGTCCAGCGGGCTGAGTTGTCGAACGGCCTCAAGATCGTGCTGGCCGAGCGGCACTCGATTCCCCAGGTGAACTTTCGCCTCCTGCTCGATGCGGGGTATGCGGCCGACCAGTTCGCCTCGCCCGGCACGGCCAGTCTGGCCATGAACATGCTGGATGAAGGCACCAAGACCCGCTCCTCGCTCGACATCAGCGAGCAGCTGGCGCTGCTCGGCGCGCAGCTTTCGACCGGCGCCAATCTCGACCTCTCGGTCGTGTCGCTGTCGGCCCTCAAGGACAAGCTCGACCCGAGCCTGGAAATCTTCGCCGACGTCATTCTCAATCCGGCGTTCCCCCAGCAGGACTTCGACCGTCTCAGGCAGCAGACCATCGCGCAGATCCGCCGCGAGAAGGTGACCCCGATCCAGATGGCGCTGCGGGTTTTCCCGGGCCTGCTCTACGGGCAGGGGCACGCCTACGCCACGCCACTCACCGGGAGCGGGACCGAGGCCTCGGTCGCATCACTCACCCGCGATGAATTGATCAAGTTCCACCAAACCTGGTTCAGGCCCAACCAGGCTACCCTGGTGGTGGTGGGTGACATCACCCTGGCGGAGGTCCGGCCCACGCTGGAACAGCTGTTCCGCGGCTGGCGGCGCGGCGAGACACCCACCAAGAACATCGCGACGGTGGCGCAGCCGGCGAAGCCGGTGGTATACCTGCTGGACCGGCCCGGCTCCATGCAGTCGGTCATCTTCGCCGGCCACCTGGCGCCGCCCAAGGCCAATCCCGACGAGATCGCCATCGAGACGCTCAACAGCGTGCTGGGCGGGACCTTCACCTCCCGGGTAAACCTGAACTTGCGGGAGGACAAACACTGGTCCTACGGCGCCGGCACCATTGTCTGGGACGCGCGCGGGCAACGGCTGTTCTTCGCCTACGCGCCGGTGCAGACCGACAAGACCAAAGAATCCATGACGGAAGTCTCCAAGGAGCTGCGGGCAATCCGGTCCGACAAGCCGGTCACCGGTGACGAGCTGACCCAGGCCCAGAGCACCCTGACCCTGGCGCTTCCGGGAGAATGGGAGACCATGAACGCGGTGGCCGCGTCGCTGGGGAACATCGTGCGCTTTGGACTCCCGGACACGTACTACGACACCTACGCCGATCGGGTGAAGGCCCTTACCGGACGCGACATGAGCGCCCTGGCGCCGCGGCTGGTGCAGCCGGATCACGCCGTGTGGGTGGTGGTGGGCGATCGGGCCAAGATCGAAACGGGGATCCGCGAGCTAAACCTCGGCGAAATCCGCTACATCGATGCGGACGGGAGGGTGTTGCCGGCAGCGAGTGCCGGATCCCGCTGACGCCCGGGAAAAGGGAAACGGGAAACGGGAAACGTGTCTCGGCTCTCCCTTTCCCCATTTCCCATTTCCCATTTCCCGAACGTAGCTTGCAAGCATGTGGTGGCCTGCCCTCGTCGCTCAGCTCGTCGCGACGGCGCATCCTGATTCCATCGGCGTCCTCCGCGCCGCCCGTTCGGCCCAAGCCAGCTTCGAGCAATACCGCATCGCACATCTCCCCCGAGCGCGGAGCGGCGGCCGGCCCAACCGGTGCGACGAGGTCGTCGGACGGTTCTGCTTCTGGCACGATGAAGACGAGACCTGGCAGGCCACGCCTGAGCCACCCGCCACCGTGGACGCGCGGCGCCGGCTGCTCCACACCCTGGACAGCTTGGGGGCGCTGCTCCCCGGCGATCCCTGGATCGTGGGGCAGCGGGTCCGGTATCTCATCGAGTCGGGCGCCGGCGAGGACGCCCGGGCGGCGGCGCGCGGGTGCCGGTCCTCCCCGTGGTGGTGCGCGGCGCTGCTCGGGTACGCCCTGCACGCCGGCCGCGACTACCCCCGCGCCGACTCGGCCTTCGCCTCCGCCCTCGCGGCCATGCCGGAAGAGCAGCGATGCCGCTGGACCGACCTCTCCCTGGTGCTCGACGGCCTGCGCGGCCGCTATCGCAGACTGAGCTGTGCCCAGCGGGCCGCCCTGGAGCGTCGCATCTGGTGGCTGGCCGATCCCCTGCACCTGGTGCCGGGCAATGAGCGACGCACCGAGCACTTTGCCCGCCGGGTGATCAACGCGCTGCAGGAGGAGGCGCGCTCCGCCTACGGCGTGCGCTGGGGGGCGGACCTCGAAGAGCTGCTCCTGCGCTACGGCTGGCCGGTCGGGTGGGAGCGTGAGGAGCCCATCGGCGCCGCGGCCCCGCTGCGGCCGGCCATCATCAGCCATAACCAGCGCGAGAGCCGGCACTTTCTGCCGCCCGCCCGCTTCGTGGAGGCCCCCAACACCATTCTGCCCGACGAGTGGGAGTTGGACCCCGACGGGCCGGTGACCGGCTACGCACCGCCCTACGCGGCAGTCTTCCATGCCCTCCCCCATCAGGTGGCCGTTTTCCGGCGAGGAGATTCGATCGTGGTCGTGGCCGGGTATGATGTACGGGCCGGCAAGGACCAGCGGAGACGGGCCCGGGCGAGCGCGGGGCCGGGCGAGCCGGCGCGGACCGTGGCACGGGTGGAGGCCGGGCTGGTGCTGGCACCCGACGAAATCGCCGAACCGGTGATCCTTCGCGGGATGGGACACGGACCCGAGGGGGTCATGACCGCCATTGCGCCGGCCGCTTCTGCGCTGCTGAGCCTCGAGACGCTGGACACCGCCGACAGCGTGCACGCCGCGCGGGCGCGGTATTGGCTCCCGGTCCTGCCGCCGGCCCAAGACGTCGCCTTGTCCCATCCGCTGATTCTTCGGGCCGCCCCAGAGGATGCTCCCCACCCATCCCTGGCCGATGTGATCCCGCTGGTGCGGCCCGTGGCTCGGGCGCGCCGGGGTGAGCGAGTCGGGGTCTTCTGGGAGACGTACGGTCTGGAACGCTCGACCAGACCGTTTCGGGTCACGCTGACGGTCACCCAGGTCGGCCGGAGTTGGATCCGAAAGGTGACGGAGTGGGCCGGCCTGGCGAAACGCGACCCCCACTATGTGAGTCTTAGCTGGGAGGAAGCCCCGCGCCCGGGTACATCGGTGTACCCCCGGGCGCTGGCGATTTCCCTGCCGGAGGCGAGCCCGGGTGTCTACCACCTCGAGGTGACGGTCGCGGTACCGGGAATGCCGATCGCCAGCGCGGAGCGAGAGATCACCATCGAGCCGTAACCGAACTCTGGCGTGCCGGGGCCCGGCGGCGTAGGCTCCAGTGCATGTCCCGACGCCGCATGGTCCCGTTGCTGTTCCCTGCCGCCGCGCTGGCCGCGTGCGAAACGCGTCCCGGCTCTGAAGCCGCTCCGAGCTACGAGGCGGTTTCGCTGCTGGGCGACACCCTCGTCGCGCCCACCCTGTCCGACAGCCTGCGAGCCGCCCGCGAGCGCCAGTTGGCCGACGCTGAGGCGGCCTACGCGCGCGACTCCAGCGCCGACGCCCTCATCTGGGTAGGGCGCCGGACCGCGTACCTCGGCCGTTACCGCGACGCGGTGGAGGTGTTCGCCGCCGGCGCCACGAGATTCCCGGAGGACGCCCGTTTCTACCGCCACCGGGGACACCGTTACATCACCCTGCGCCGGCTCGACCTCGCTGTGCAGGACCTCGATCGCGCCGCCCAGCTGATCGCCGGGCGACCTGACGAGGTGGAACCGGACGGACTGCCCAACGCGCGCAATACGCCCACCAGCACGCTCCAGTCCAACATCTGGTATCACCTGGGGCTGGCGTACTACCTCAAGGGCGACTTTCCCAACGCGCTCCGCGCCTACCAGGAATGCCTCCAGGTGTCGAAGAACCCGGACATGCTGGTGGCTACCTCGAACTGGCTCTATCTCACACTGCGGCGCTTGAACCGGACGACCGAGGCCGCGCGGGTGCTGACGCCCATCCGTCGCGACATGGACATCATCGAGAACGGGTCATACCACCGCATGCTGCTCATGTACCAAGGAGTCGTGCCCCCGGATTCAGTGTTGCGGTTGTCGCCGGCGGGCGAGCCGTCGCTGGAGGACGTGACTGCGGCGTATGGCGTGGGCGCCTGGCACCTCGTCAACGGGCGTCAAACAGAAGCCGAGCGCGTTTTCCATGCGGTGGTCGAAGCGAAGGGACAGTGGGCGGCGTTCGGCTACCTTGCCGCCGAAGCGGAGCTGGCGCGGCCTTCGGGCCGCTCCGGTCCGGGGCGCGCCGGCACACCATGAGCCGGGGCTGGCTGTCCCTGCCCGCGCTGGCCTTGCTGGCCGGCTGCTCCAGCGTGACGTACTCCAACGAGCGGCTCGAAGCCATCCAGCGGGAGCTCAACCGCCGATACGACCTCTGGAAGGGGCAGGCGATCTCGGCCTACGACTATCAGTTCGCGCGGGAGTGCCTCTGCCCTTCGGACCTCACCAGACCGGTGCTGGTCAGCGTGGCGGACTCCGTGGTCCGCGCCGTGATCTATGTCGACAGCGGGACCGCCGTTCCCGCCTCCGCGTTCTCGTCGTACTTCACCGTGGAAGGGCTCTTCCGGCAGGCGCAAATCGGCATCAACGTGCTGGCTGACTCACTGGTGGTCGAGTACGACCCGCAGTTGCACTACCCGACCAGGATCGTGGTGGACCAAGACCGGCGGATCGCAAACGACGAGCTGGCGCTGTTCGCCAGCGACCTGAAACGACAGTGAGAGGCGAGAAGCGAAGATGTGAGAGGGTCACGCCAGGTGAGCCACGCCCGGAACCCGCCGGACCGTGGCGCCGCCGTAAGCCGCGCGCGCACCGGGGCACGCTGGCCTTCGACGTAGCCGGGGGCGGCGAGGTACGGCAGCCCAACGATCAGTAGCCCGATCGCCGCGCTCAGCCGGAACCGCTCGACGTTGACGCTGGCGGCCATCTCAGGGGGGAGGACCTTGATAATCACCCGGCGGCCCAGGTCCACCTCTTCCGCCACGAACACGCGGCTCATGCCGCCGCCCCCAAGCTCGCGCTCGATGCGGTAGGTGGGGCTCAGAGCCTGCTCGAGGCGCGGCCGGAGATCGTTCAGGAGCGGCCCTTGATCGGGATGCCGCAAGCTAGGGAGAGAGAGCCGCTGGGACTAGGTCTTCGGCCTCAGTCCTCTTCCCCTCCCTCGTCCCACTCCTCACCTTCCCTCACGCCGATCGGCGGCATCGGCACGTCGTCGTAGATCTGGTCCAGGGTGAGCCGCACCTGCATCGGCGGGACCACGATCTCCCCTTCCCCCTCCAGCTCGACGCGAAGCCATTCACCGGTTGCATCACGCTGGTACGCGATCAGCTTGCGCCAGCGCTGCTCGACGATCAGGTACATGCGGAGCGACGGGATCCGCTGGTACGCGTCAAGCTTCTCGCGCCGATCGGTCCCACGGGTGGCGGGCGAGGTGACCTCGACGACCACGGACGGCTCCTCGACGATCAACTCCACCTCGGCCGCCGGTCCGCAGGCGACGACCACGTCCGGATAGTACACCCGATCCACCGCGGCACGAAGTTTGACGGCCTCCGCGAAAACTCTGCACCCGTGTGCACGCGCGACCGCGCGGAACGTCTGCGCGATATTGAGCACGATCAGGTTGTGTCGCGTCGTGGCGCCGGACATGGCGAACACCTCGCCGGCGATGAACTCGTGCCGGAGCGGGCTCTGTTCCTCGAACGCGAGGTATTCCTCGAGCGACATGAGGCGATTGGGGGAGCGCAGGTAACCCATGCGCCGAGTATACGCTCGGCGGCGCCGAGCAATCAAGCGGCTTGGTGAATGACCAGAGGTCACTCCCGCTTCAAGGCTTGCACCGGGTCGATCCGCCCTGCCCGGCGGGCCGGCAGGTAGCTCGCGGCAAACGCGACGCCCAGGAGCAGCGCCGCCATGCCGCCGAACGCCGCCGGATCCCTGGGGCTCACTTCGTAGAGCAGGGTCCGCAGGTAGCGCGTGAGGGCGAACGCGGCGGGCAGCCCGACGGCGATCCCGGTCAGAGCCAGGAGCGCTCCCTGCCGCAGCACCATCCGCAACACGCCTGCCGGGCTCTCGCCCAGGGCGATACGCACACCGAGTTCGTTGGTGCGCTGGCTCACCGCATAGGACAGAACGCCGTAGATGCCGATCACGCCCAGCGCGAGCGCCGTCGCCGAGGCGACGATCAAGAGCAGCATGGTGAGACGGGCCCGCGCCATATCGTCAGCCACCAGTTGCTCCAACGTGGCGACCCGGGTAACAGCCAGCTTCGGGTCCACTTCGCGCACCATGCGCTGGATCGCTGGTAACAGGGACGCCGCGGGGAGCTGGGTCCGCAGGACGTAGATCTCTTAGTCGTGCACCACGTTCGTGATGGTGTCAGCCTTTGGAGGGTAGGGGTGCGGGAAGTACAGCACCCTGGACGGCCCATCGCGAATCGTTTGGCTGGGCACGTCGCCCACCACACCTACGACCACGTAGTCAGGGTCGGAGGAGGGCCGCGCCCAGCGCACCCGGCGCCTGATCGGGTCGTCATGGCCGAAGAGCGAGCTGGCTAGACTAGCGACGCGCTCAGGATCACGCCATGTGCTTCGCGCGTGAGGCGGCGGAGTGCGTATCGCAGGTCCTGCGCGAGGTCTTCCAGGAGCTCGAAGCTCCGAGCGTCGCGAACTTCTTCCTTGAATCGCTGGACGCCACCGAACGAGATCAGCGCCTGGCGCCGGGCTTCTTCCCTGCTCATCCCCCGGCGCAAGTTCGCCTCGGCCTCCATCTCGAGGTGCACGCGGAGCTCCTCAGCGAGGTCCTGCGCTTCACGCGCACGGAAGAAGAGGGCTCGAAGCCATTCGCGAGCCTGGGAGAGGAGACTCATGCCCGCACCCGCGCCGAGTGGTGAGCCGTGAGGCCGACGGCGGCGTCGGCTCGCAACAATTCGCACCTCAGTGCGCTGAAAGGATGCCAGCCGATCGGGCTGGCCGTGGCATCTTGCACCCGCGGTTGGGAAACGCTTGTGAGGCGCGTCAGGGTGGCCTTCGGGCCTGCCAGGGTCTCGTCTTCGTTAGGGGTGGCCGGCGTGGCGAAACTGGTAGACGCAGATGCCTCACAAGCATCTGGGCGAAAGCCCGTCCCGGTTCGAATCCGGGCGCCGGCACCCACCGCACCACCAAGCGCCGCCGAGTTGCGTTCGCTGCACCAGGGCACTAGATTGCCAATCGCTTGTGAGGCGTCTGCGTAGCCAGTTTCGCTGCGCACGAGAGCCGGGCGAAACCGCTCGGCTCTCCGCTTTTCCAGGCGGGGGTGCGGGTCACCCAGTCGCTCCCCGCCAATCGAGAATCCACCGTACCGCACCAGCCGCGCGCTCCCACCCCGCTCGTTCCGCGGCCAGTTGCTTGCGTCCCGCCAGCGTGAGGCTGTAGTAGCGCGCCCGCCGGTTGCTGACCTCGTCGGCGACCCCGGCAGCGTATCTTTGCCCGCTATGCAGGACTTGGTGACCGCCTTCGCTGAGATCCGGCCCATCGCCGCCGGCGCGCTCACCATCCTGCTTTCGGCCCTCGCCTCGGGCCACGTGGTGCTGTACAAGCGCGACAGCCGGGCCGCCGTGGCCTGGGTGGGACTGATCTGGCTGGTGCCGGTGCTGGGCGCGGCGCTCTACGTCCTGCTCGGGGTCAATCGGGTCCGCCGTCGCGCGGCCTTGCAGCGCCCCGGGCGCTGGCCCGGGACCACGCTGGAGATGGAGCGCCCTCCCACCCTGCGCAGCGAGCAGCTCTTGCCCGCCGGCCTCGAGGGGCTGCACTCGCTCGCCGAGCTGGTGGACCGGGTCACCGGACGCCAGGTCACGGCGGGGAACACCGTGACGCCGCTGGAACAGGGCGATGCGGCCTATCCCGCCATGCTGGCCGCCATCGAGGGCGCCCGGGTCTCGGTAGGCCTTTCCACGTACATCTTCGATCACGATTTCGCGGGCAGGTTGTTCATGGAGGCGTTGGGCGCTGCCGCGCGCCGGGGCGTCGCGACCCGGGTGTTGATCGACGACGTGGGCGCCCGCTACTCCTGGCCACCGATCGTCCACCGGCTCCGCGCCCGGGGCGTCACCGTGGGCCGGTTCGGGCGGACGGTGCTGCCCTGGCGGCTCCCGTACATGAACCTGCGCAACCATCGCAAGTTGCTGGTCGTGGACGGCCGCATCGGGTTCACCGGCGGCATGAACATCCGCGACGGGCACCTGCTGGAGCGCCACCCCCGGCATCCGGTGCAGGACCTGCACTTCCGGCTCGAAGGACCGGTGGTGCGGCACCTGGCACAAGCCTTCGCCGATGACTGGCAGTTCACCACCGGCGAGTCGCTGGACGGCGACGCCTGGTTCCCGCGGCTGGAACCCCAAGGTCCGGTGCAGGCCCGCGGCATCACCGACGGCCCGGACGAGGACTTCGAGAAAGCCCGCCTCGTCGTCCTCGGCGCGTTGGCCTGTGCCCACACGTCGGTCCAGATCGTCACGCCCTACTTCCTGCCCGACTCCGGCCTCATCACGGCGCTCACCGTCGCGGCCATGCGGGGCGTGCAGGTGGACATCGTGCTCCCCGCAGTCAATAACCAGGCGCTGGTCCACTGGGCGGCGACGGCGCAGCTCTGGCAAGTGGTGAAGCGGGGATGCCGAGTGTACTACGGGCCGCCCCCGTTCGACCACACCAAGCTGATGGTGGTGGACCGCGGATGGGCGCTGATCGGATCGTCCAACTGGGACCCGCGGAGCCTGCGGCTCAACTTCGAGTTTGACGTGGAGTGTTACGACGAGCGGTTGGCCGACTCGCTGAGTCACCTGGTTGAGCGCAAGCTGGCGGCGGCGCGGGAGATCTCCGCGCATGATCTCGACAACCGCAGCCTCCCGGTGAGACTGAGAGACGGAATTGCGAGGCTGGCGGCGCCGTACCTCTGAAGCGGGAAACGGGAAACGTGGCGCCCAGATCCGGACCGTTTCCCGTTTCCCCTACCGAATCCCGGCTTGCACCCCCCGCGGACTCTGTTCCCGCCAGGCCGGGGCCGGCAACGGCCGCTGCCTCGGCCATACCTCGTTCAGCGTGTCCCCTTCGTAGAGCCGGCCGTTCTTCATCACATAGCGCAGGGCCGCAACGTTCCGCAGGTTCTCCAGCGGATCGGCGTCGAGCACCAGGATGTCGGCCAGCTTCCCCGCTTCGAGCGACCCGAGGTCGCTCCCCAGCCCAATAGCCTCCGCCCCGTAGATGGTGGCGGCCCGCAAGGCGTCATGGCTGGAGAGTCCGCCGGACGCCATGGCCCACAGCTCCCACAGGTAGCCCACGCCCTGGATCTGGCCGTGGCTGCCCACGCCGACCCTCGCGCTGTCTTCCATCATGCGCTTGACGAACTCGGCGTGCTTGGGGAACACGTATTCCTCATCCAGCCACCAGCCGCCTTGCCCCGGGCTTCCGCCGGCTCCCGGCCCTCGCCGCCGGGTGCGCCGGTCGAGACTCTCCTCGGGCATGAAACGCCGCAGCTTGGCGTCGTCGTGCACTTCTTCTTTGGCGTAAAAGTAATTCTCCCCGAACGGGCCACCGTACGAAACGACCAGGGTCGGGCTGTTGGTGGTCTGCGATGCCTTGAACAGCTTGACCACGTCCTGGTAGATGGGAGCGATCGGGAGGGCATGTTCGATCCCGGAGTACCCGTCGATCGCGTGAGTGAGGTCGAGCCTGAAGTCCAGACCGCCCTCCGTGGTGGGCATCAGCTCCAGGGTCTTGGCCGCCTGGATGATCCACTGGCGCTGCTGCCGGTTCCCCGACATGTACATCTTGAGCGTCTTGGTGTCGTAGTACTGGCTGTAGCGCTTGAGCACGCTCATGGCGTGCGCCGAGTCGCGGAGGTTCTCGCCAAGGAACACCCCGGGGCCGGTGGAGTAGATCCGCGGGCCTAACATCCCGCCCGTCGCCACCCGGTCCTGATAGCTGAGGACGTCGGTCGAGCTGGTCTGAGGGTCGCGCGTAGTGGTGACCCCGTAGGCCAGCATGGCGAGGTACTGCCACGCCTGGCGGGGATGGATCTCCGGCACCAGCCACTGCGCGTGATAGTGCGTGTCCACGAAGCCGGGGACGAGCGTATTGCCGGAGACGTCCACCACCTGCGCTCCGGCCGGCACCTGGACCGAATCCCGCCGGCCGATCGCCACGATGCGGTTATCGGTTACGACCACGTCGGCGTTTTCAATGATGTCACGCCCTTTCATGGTGATGGCGCGGCCGCCGCGAAGGACCACCGTCCCGCGTGGCACGTCCCGCGCGAGCCGCACCTCGATCCGCATCTCCGCCGGCTTGTAGGTAACCGTATCCGCGCGCGTGCTGTCGAGCCCGGCGCGGACCGAGTCCGCGTGGGCCCGGATGGCCTGCGCCCTGGCCCGAATGCGATCGGCGGCCCGAATGATCGAATCGGCCCTCACTTCGACGGAGTCCGCTACCAGGCGATGCAGCTTGGCGCGCAGGGAGTCCGGCACGGCCGCCGGAAGCTTGGTGAGACTGTCCACTGACTTCCGCGTGGTACGAAGCGTGTCCAGCAGACGCCGCGCGCGGAGCGCCAGCGCCACCGTCGCACGGTTGTCCGCCTCCGTGCTGTCCTCGATCGCCTTCACGCGGCCCAGATCGTACGTCAAGAACGCGTTCCCAATGGCCCAGTGGACCCGGTTGCCGTCGGCGCTCCACGCGGGGAACTCCCCGCCGATGTCCGTGAGCTGGCGCACCGGGACCGGCGCGTTGGCGGGACTCGCTACCGAGATGGTGGGAACCGGCCCGCCCACCACCGGGATATCCACCGCGTAGAGGTGGCTCCCTACCTGCGCCACTACCCTGCCGCCAGCGGGCGAGATCATCACCAGGTCCGCCGGCGGCGGCTGGGCGGCGTGGAATAAGCTAATCCAACCGCAAAATAATTTTTTCGGGGTCTATGCTGATTCCCTTGATGAGGTAGAGGGGC
>JACPAP010000133.1 GCA_016180765.1 Gemmatimonadota bacterium | reverse complement strand
GAGACCCGCGCCCGCCGCGCCCGCTACGCCGCGTTGCGGGGCGTGCAGCATCGCGTCGGCGCGAGGTATCTGGTCACCGCCCATCAGGCCGACGATCAGCTCGAAACCATTCTCTACCGGCTGCTCCGGGGCAGCGGGCTGGGCGGCCTGGCTGGCATCCAGGCCCTGGGCCCTCGCGGCCTGGTGCGACCCCTGCTGCCCTTTCGACGGCGGGAGCTGGAGCAGTGGTTGGCGCAGCGGTTCCCGGACCCGGTCTCGCGGCCGCCGGTGCACCTCGATCCCAGCAATGCCGACCTTCGGCATGACCGGGTCTGGATTCGGAGCCGCGTGCTCCCCTCGCTCCGCGAGCGCCTGGGACAGCGGCTGGACCGCGCCCTTCTCGATCTGGCCGCGCACGCCGGAAGGGAGCGCGAAGCCTGGACCGCGCTGCTCCGCGCGTTTCCGGATCTCGAGTTCCGAGCGGTAGATCCCGGGGTTGAGGTCGCTCTCCCGCCGCTGCTGGCGGCGGAGCCCTCGTTGGCGGAGGCGCTGCTTCGGGCCCTGGCCCGGGAAGCAGGGTGCCTGCTGGGCCCCAAGCGGAGCGCTCGGTTGCTGGGATTCGTCCGGGGGGCGTCGAGCGGCCGGAGCGCAGAGCTAGGTGAGGGCTTCCTGGCGGAGGTTTCCTTCGGCCGCCTGCGGCTGTCGCGGGTGGTGGACGACGACCGGCCCGGGCCGGCTGAATGGGGGAAGGGCCGTGAAGGCCGGCTGGAGTGGGGCGACTGGGAGTTTCTCTGGGGGCCTGAGAAGGCCGGCATCTCCCGCCGCTCCGGGTGGGCCATCTGGGTGGAGCCCGGGTGCGGAGTGGTCCGGGCCGCGGCGGTGGGTGACCGCCTGGTGCCGCTGGGCGGAAGCGGGCACCGGGCCGTCAGCCGGTTGCTGATGGAGGCCCGAGTGGCCCGGGGGGTACGGCGCCGCTACCCGGTCGTCCTCCGGGGCGACGAGCTGGTGTGGGTTCCCGGCGTGTGTCGGGCCCAGGCGGCCGTCCCGGACCCCGGCGCCGCCGCGCTGAGGCTGGAGGCGCGCCGGCGGGGCCAAAGAGTTGGCGCGGGAGATGCCGTTGGGTAAGATTCCTTCTCGGAAGGAAGCATAATGGCTGACCGCACACCGCCCAACCGCAAGTTGAGCCTGGGCACGATGAGCAAGAACATCGTGTTCTGGGTGCTCATCGTGCTGCTGTCCATCGCGTTCTATCAGATGGTCAATGCGTCGAGGCAGCAGTCGGTGGAGATCCGGTATTCCACCTTTAGCCGGGAGCTGGACCGGGACAACGTGGCGCAGGTGGAGATCACCAATGGCCAGTTCGTTCAGGGCGAGCTGAAGCAGGCGATTTCCGCCGACGGGCGCCAGGTGAAGCAGTTCAATGTCTTGTTGCCGGTGCAGAACTCCGAGGCCCTGGTGCAGCGCCTGGAGGCGAAGGGCATCCCGATCGCCGCCAAGGAGCCCAAGCCGTCCATCGGCGCGGTGCTGCTGCAACTCTTGCCGTGGATGATCCTCATCGGGCTGTGGCTCTTCTTCTTCCGCCAGGTGCAGCAGGGCGGCAACCGCGCGTTCGCGTTCGGGAAGTCCAAGGCCAAGCTGCTCACCGGGGATACCCCCAAGGTCACCTTCGCCGACGTGGCGGGGGCGGACGAGGCCAAGGTCGAGCTCGAGGAAATCATCGAGTTCCTGAAGGACCCGCAGAAGTTCCAGCGCCTGGGCGGGCGGTTGCCCAAGGGGGTGCTGCTGGTGGGGCCGCCGGGAACCGGCAAGACGCTGCTGGCGCGGGCCGTGGCGGGGGAAGCCGGGCGGCCGTTCTTCTCCATGTCCGGCTCCGATTTCGTGGAGATGTTCGTGGGCGTGGGGGCCTCGCGGGTGCGCGACCTGTTCGAGCAGGGCAAGGCGCACGCGCCGTGCTTGATTTTCATCGATGAGATCGACGCCGTGGGTCGGCACCGGGGTGCCGGGTTGGGCGGCGGCCACGACGAGCGGGAACAGACCCTGAACCAGCTGCTGGTGGAGATGGATGGCTTCGAGTCCAACGAGGGTGTGATCCTGATCGCGGCGACCAACCGGCCCGACGTGCTCGATCCGGCGTTGCTGCGCCCGGGCCGGTTCGACCGGCAAATCGTGGTAGACATGCCCGACGTGCGCGGCCGGGAGATGATCCTCAAGGTGCACGTCCGGAGGATCCCGCTGGGGGACGACGCGCGGCTGGAGGTGATCGCCCGGGCCACACCGGGCCTCGCCGGGGCGGACCTGGCCAACATCGTGAACGAAGCGGCCCTGCTGGCCGCGCGCCGGAACAAGATGCGCGTGGACATGGAGGACTTCGAGGACGCCAAGGACAAGGTGATGCTGGGGGTGGAGCGGAAGAGCCTGGTCCTGTCCGAAGAGGAGCGGAGGCTCACCGCCTATCACGAGGCGGGCCATGCGCTGGTGAGCCTCAGGGTCCCGGGGCTGGATCCGGTGCACAAGGTGAGCATCGTGCCGCGTGGGCGGGCGTTGGGACTCACTTTCTCGCTGCCGGAGGAAGACCGGCACAACTATACCAAGGCGTACATCCTGGGCCGTCTGGCCATGGCCTACGGCGGCCGGGTGGCGGAAGAGCTGATCTTCGGGCCCGACAAAGTGACTACCGGCGCCGCGCAGGACATCGAGCACGCCACCGAGATGGCCCGGCGCATGGTGTCCCAGTTCGGCATGAGCGACGTGGTGGGCCCGATTCTGGTGGGGGATCGCGAGCAGCAGATCTTCCTGGGCCGAGAGATCGCGCAGCGGCGCGAGGTGTCCGAGAAGACCGCCGAACTGGTGGACACCGAGATCAAACGGATTCTGGAAGAGGCGTTCCGGCGGGCCCGGGGGATTCTCCAGTCCAACATGGAGACCCTGCACCACATGGCTGCGGCTCTGCTGGAGCGCGAGACGCTGGACCGCGAAGAGGTCGAGCTGATCGCGGCGGGCAAGGAGCTTCCGGCGAAAATCGAGGCGGCGCCGGAGTTGCCCCGCGCGCGCCCCGCGCTGGAGAAGCCGCGCGTCCCCGGGGCCGGTCCCGTGTTGGGCACGCCGCCCGCCGAGCCCGCCGGCGCGTGAGCCTCACCGCCATATCGTGCGCAGGGGAAGGGCCGGCG
>JACPAP010000238.1 GCA_016180765.1 Gemmatimonadota bacterium | reverse complement strand
AAAAAATCGCCCCGGGGGTCGCCCGGGGCATCCTCTGACAGAAGCTATGGCCGTGAACCCTAAGCGTCAATTCCGGCGAGCCGGTGCCCGGGCGCCGTTCCCGGCCGCGCCGAGTGCTTGGGTCACCAGCGACGCGATCCGGGCCCGATCTGCCTCGGCGAGATCCATCAGCGGCGGTCGCACGGGACCGCCCACCAGCCCGGCCGCATCCATGGCGGCCTTCACGCCCGGAACGCCCAGGCCATCCACGATCTCGCGACTCAGGGGACTCAAGATCTCTTGCGCGGCCCCCGCAGCCGCCCGGTCGCCGCTCCGGAACTTGTCACGTACCCGCACCGCGATACCGGCTGCAAAGCAAGCAACCGCGAGCACCCCTCCCGCGGCACCTAGCTCGAGACCCGAGTAGAACCGGGAGCCCGACCCCATGAACAGTGCCCACTGCGGGGCGGTGGCCTGCAACACCGCGAATTGCTTGAGGTCCCCCGAGGATTCCTTCAGGCCCACGATGTTGGCGTGATCCACCAGCGCCGCCACCAACGCTTCGGAGAAATTGACGTGGGTGTACTTGGGCATGTTGTACAGCAGGACGGGGACGGGAGAATCGTCTGCGATTCGCCTAAAATGGGCGGCCAGTGCGGTGGTGCTCAGCGTGACACTGTAGTAAGACGGCGCACGGAGCAACACGGCGTCCGCGCCCTGGTCCCCGGCTACCCGACAGGCGTCGATGGTCGCCCGGGTCGATTCTCTCCCCGCCCCGACCACCAACCACCGGTCGTCCGGGACCACCTCGCGAAGCCACCTGACCACACTGCAGTACTCGTCGTCCGCCAACAGAGCTGCTTCGCCCGTCGACCCGGTCGCCACGAGGCCGTCCACGCCCATCCCGAGGAGCACCCGGGCGTTCTCCCGCAGGGCCACCGGCGCCACGTCGCCGGTCTGGGCGTCGAACGGCGTGGTGATGGGGACCAGGAGGCCCGAGGGACGCCCGTTCATTGGGGCATCAACCCGGACATCCCGTCCGTGAACCCGCCGGGCGGCTCGTCGCCGGTGGGAGCGGGCACCGCCTTGACCGCGGCCTGGACTTCCTTGGGCGTCGCGGTGCGGGACCGCCGCCGCAGGGTGCGGAGCTGCAGCTCGAAATCGGATGGATTGCTCGCCGCCGCGCGGGCGACCTCGAACGTCACGTCCCCCGCCTCCACCAGGTCCATGAGACACTGGTCGAACGTCTGCATGCCGTACTGATCCTTGCCCTCGGCAATGTAATCCCGGATCTCGCCCACCCGGTTACGGTCGCGGATCAGATCCCGGATGGTGGACGTCACGATCATGACCTCCAGCGCCGCCGCCCGGCCCTTGCCGTCGGCCCGGGGCAACAGCCGCTGCGAGAGCACGGCCTGCAGGGCATCCGCCAGCCGAAGCCGCGCGATCTCCTGCTCCTCCGCCGGGAACATCGCCACGATGCGCGACACGGTGGTGGTCGCGTCCGGCGTGTGCAGCGTGGAGATCAACAGATGCCCGGTCTCCGCCGCCTTCATCGCCGTGTCAATGGTCTCGGCGTCCCGCAGCTCACCGATCAGGATCACGTCCGGATCCTGGCGCAGCGCGGCCCGGAGCCCCGACGCGAAGCTGTCCGTGTCCACCGAGATCTCCCGCTGCGTGACCGAACAGTTGGCGTCGCGGTGCAGGAACTCGATGGGGTTCTCCAGGGTCACGATGTGCTTGTTCATCGTGGCGTTGATCTGGTTGACGATGGCCGCCATGGTGGAGCTTTTGCCGCTGCCGGTGACCCCGGTAACCAGGATCATGCCTCGCTCGGACTCGGCGATCTTCTCCAGCACCCGCGGCAGGCGAAGCTTCTCGATGGACGGCACCTCGAAGGGAATCACCCGCATCACGATCATGAAGGAGGATCGCTGCCGGAGGATGTTGACCCGGAACCGGCCGATCCCCGGCGCCCCCCAGGAGCAGTCGTAGTCCCGGATCTTGTCGATCAGCTTCCGGTCGTCCTCCGACGGGATCAGCTTGAGGGCGATGGCCTTGGTCTGCTCCGGCGTAAGCCGCTGCTTGGTGAGGGGTTGGAGCTTGCCGTCGATGCGGGCGCGAAACACGTCGCCGGCTTTGATGTGCAGGTCCGACGCCCCGCGCTCCACCGCCGCCTTGATGATGTTTTCCATTCCACCTCGGTAGTTCTGCCGTTGCCGTTCTGCCGCTGCTCCCGCTTCTGCCGCTCCGCCGGGGCTCAGTAGCCGGCCTGGAGATCCACCAGGTTCTTGAGTTTGGCCCCGCGCCGATAGCGGCCGATGTTGTCCACCAGGAGCGCGGTCTCCCGCTCCCAGAACCGGTCCGAGACCGCGCTCACGTGCGGGCTCACCAGGACGCCCGGGTGCCGCCAGAAGGGATGGCCCTCCGGCAGCGGCTCCTTGGCATACACGTCGAGCACGCACCCCGCCAGGTGCCCGCTCTCAAGGTGCACCAGCAGGGCCCCCTCGTCCAGCAGGCTGCCCCGCGACAGGCTCACGAGGTAGGCGCCCCGTGGCAACGCGCGGACCACGGCGTGGTTCACCGCGCCCCGCGTGGTGCCGGTGTCCGGCGCCGCGACCACCAGCACGTCGCTCTGCTTCGCCAGCTCGAGGAGTTGCCCCGGTCCGCCCACCCACCTGACACCGCGCGGCCGCCGGGCCCGAGGCCGCCGCCGAACCGCCCGGACTTCCATGCCGAGCGCCACGCAACGCTTGGCCACCGCGGAGCCGATGCCGCCCAGTCCTACCAGCCCCACGCGCGCGCCGCCGAACTCTCGCACCGGGACTCGCCCGTCGGTGAACTCATCTTTGGTCCAGCGGCCCTCACGCTGCGCCGCCACGGCGTAGTGGAAGCCCCGGAGACAAAACCCGATGGCCGCCACCGCCCAATCCGCCATCGGCTCCGCATGCAGGCCTTTGGCGTTGGTGAGCACGGCGCCCGTGGCCAGGAACTCCGGGGTGATGGTGGCCCTGACGCCGGCCGCGGCGCTGTGCGCCCACCTGAGCGTGCCCAGGGCTGCCTTGGCGACCGCGCGAGGCACGCCGTAACCCAGGTACACCTCCGCCCCTCCGGCGGCGGCGGCAGCCTCAGGCGACCCCGCCCCGCCATCCCCGTCGCTGGACGTGGCCGCGCTGACCTCGATGACCTCGAACCCGCGCCCGAACGCTCGCCGAATGGCCGCCGCGGCCTCGGGAGTGATGGACCAAAGCGGGCGCGGCGAAACCAGATCAACCACGACGCGTCTCATGGGGGCGGCAGGCGGGCGCGGTTGGCCATGGCGACGCGAGCGCCGGTGGGTCCCGAAGGGCGCTCTCGTCGCCCTCACTCCTCGACGGTCAACGTGTAGGCGCCTGATGACCTGAGCAGCGCGAGCCGCGCCTCGTCTTGCAGCCGCTTGGGCCCCCGCACCGAGATGTGCACCACCACGTGATCGCCCCGTGCCTCGCGGCGCACATCCTGTATTTCCACCCCCGCGGTGCGCACGATCTGCTCGATCTCCTCCGCTCGGTCCTGGTCGGGCGGCACCGCGATCGAGAGCCGGCTGGTCACGGACTGCCGCTGCAACACGTTCTCGATGGCCCCCAACCCGCGCAGCACGAACAGCGTGAGCAGGGTCGCGCCGGCCGCTTCGAAGATGGCCCCGGTCCCGATGGCGACTCCGATCGCGGCCACCAGCCAGATGGTGGCGGCGCTGGTGAGGCCGGCGATGGCCCCCTTGCTGTGGAGGATGGTCCCGGCGCCCAGGAACCCGATCCCGGTCACCACCTGGGCGGCGACGCGGCCGGGGTCCCCGGTCGGGCCCGCCAAATGGATGGACAGGTGGGTGAACAGCGTGGCGCCGAGGCAGATCAGGATGTTGGTGCGCAGGCCGGCTGCTTTGCCGCGCAGCTCGCGCTCCAGGCCGATCGCCCCTCCAAGTAACACGGCCACCACCAGCGACCAGAGGAGATCCAGTTGCAGCTGTTGAACGAGATCGGCCCACCTCATCGGTCCACCACCGCCTCCGTGCGCGCCGGGAGGAGCCCCATGCGCTCGCGCACGCCGCGCATGGTTTCCTGTGCCACTTCACGCGCCTTCGCCGCCCCCGCGGCCAGGATCTCGCGCACCTGCTCCGGGCGTTTCTTCAGTTCCGCGGCGCGCTGGCGGATCGGCTTGAACGCATTCGCGATGTTGTCCGCCAGGACCCGCTTGCAGTCCAGGCAACCCCAGCCCGCGGTGCGGCACTTGTGGGCCACTTCCTCCACCGTCTTCTTAGGTGAGAAGTGCTGGTGCAAGTGGTAGATATTGCAGATCTCCGGGGTGCCGGGATCGTTCCTGGTGACCCGGGCCGGGTCCGTCATCGCCGGACGCAGCCGCTGCCAGATGACCTCCGGCTGGTCCAACAGGCCGATGGTGTTCCCCAGGCTCTTCGACATCTTGGCCTGACCATCGAGCCCCACGATCCGCTTCGCTTCGCCCACCAGGGCCTGCGGCTCGGGGAAGAACCCGTCGCCGTAGCGGGCGTTCCATTTGCGCGCGATCTCGCGCATCAGCTCGACGTGCTGCACCTGGTCTTCGCCCACCGGCACCGTGTCGGCCTTGTACAGCAGCACGTCCGCTGCCTGGAGCACGGGGTAGCTGAGCAGCCCGGCGAGCACGCTTTCCTGCCGTTGCGACTTGTCCTTAAATTGGGTCATCCGTTCCAGCTCGCCGATGGGTGTGACGCTGGTGAACACCCAGGCCAGCTCGGTGTGCTCCAGCACGTGGGACTGCACGAACAGCACGGTGCGCTCCGGATCGATCCCCGCCGCCAGGAGGCTCGTGGCCATGTCCAGCGTCCGCGTTTCCAGCATGGACACGTCGTAGTCCTGGGTGATGGCGTGATAGTCCACGATGCAGATGAAGCACTGGTACTGCGATTGCAGCGCCACCCAGCGCTGCACCGCGCCCAAGTAGTTGCCGATATGGAGTTCGCCGGAGGGTTGGATGCCGGAAAAGACGCGCGCCATTCGGCGGAAGGTATGAGGCCGTGCGAATGGTCGCAAGGTGCGTGATTACAGGCAGTTAGCCGACCTCGCGCGCTCCGCGGCCGAGCAAGCGGCGGCCTACATCCGCTCGGCAAAGCGACCTCCTGCCGGGCCTGAGTGGTCGGCGAAAGGCCTGCTGGACTACGTGACAGAGGTGGATCGGGCGTCGGAGCAGCTCATTGCCGAGGCCTTGACGCGGGCCGTGCCGGGTTCCGAGGTGCTAGGTGAGGAACTTTCACCGCAGAGAGCGCAGAGGGCGCAGAGCCCCACCCTTCCCTCCCAACTGCTATGGGTTGTGGATCCCCTGGATGGGACCACCAATTATCTCCATGGGTACCCGCAATATGCCGTCAGTATCGCGGCGTTGGTAGATGGTCAATTGGTCGCCGGGGTGGTGTTGGATGTGGAGCGGAATCTGGTGTACCATGCGACCGCGGGCGGTGGGGCCTGGTGTGATGGCGAGCGGCTCGCGGTTTCTGGCGTGACCGAGCCCAGTCTTTCGCTCATTGGCACCGGGTTCCCCTTCCGCTCGCCCCACCTCCTGCCACGTTATCTCCGCCACTTCACCGCCATCAGCGCCGCCACCGCCGGGATTCGGCGCGCGGGGTCGGCCGCGTTGGACCTGGTGGACGTGGCGCGGGGGCGGTTCGAGGGGTTCTGGGAGCTGGACCTGGCGGCCTGGGACGTGGCGGCGGGCACGCTGATCGTGCGGGAAGCGGGCGGGATCGTGACCGATCTCGCGGGCTCGCCGGACGTGGTGTGCCAGGGGTCGAAGGTCGCCGGCAATCCGGCGATCCACGCGTGGCTGCTAGAGCTACTGGCGACCTGCTAGGGTCGGCGTGGCGCGGGGGGCATCCGCCCCTCATTGTGCTGGTAGCCACATGTAGCTACATTGGGCCCATGACCTCCGTCGGCATCCGCAATCTCAAGAATCACCTGAGCCGTTACGTGCGTCGGGTGGCGGCGGGCGAGCGAGTCCGGGTCACCGACCGGGGCCGCGTCGTCGCCGAATTGGTGCCGCCGGGCGGCGGCTCGAAAGCGCCCGAGCGGTCGCGTTACGAGGAGTTGGTCGCTCTGGGCGTGGTCCGCCCGGCGCTCGAGCCCGGCGATCCACTGGCCCACTTGCCTATGCTTCGGTTGCCGCCCGGCACGGCGGCGGCGCTGATCGCCGAAGATCGTGGCGAGCCGTAAGCGGCGGCGCGGGGCGGGGGCGCCCGTTGGGGCGCCGGCCACCTGCTACATCGAGTCCAGCGCGCTCCTTGCGGCCTTCCTGGAAGCGGATGCAGACGCACAACAGGCGATTCGTGCCCGCGGGCGCCGCATGACCTCCGGGTTGACGCTGGCTGAGGCCCATCGCGCCGTGCTGCGGGCGCGGTTGACAGGCCGATTGACCGCCGACCAGGAGCGGAGTGCGGTTCGCGGCTTACGAACCTTTGCGCGGCGCTGCGAGCTCGTCGCCGTCTCGGACGACGTGCTCGCCCGTGCGGGCCGCCCCTTTCCGGTCGAGCCCATCCGCACCCTCGACGCCATCCATCTCGCTTCGGTCGAGCTGCTCGGTGAACCGCCGCAGTTGGTGACGGTCGTCACCCGCGACGACCGAGTGGCTGACAACGCCCGGGCGTTGGGGCATGCGGTGGCTTGAAGGAAGCCATACCGGATGACCGTGATCGTCGAATGCGTTCCCAACTTCAGCGAGGGCCGAGACGAGGCGGTGCTGGACGCCCTACGCGAAGCCATAACGTCGGTGCCCGGGGTCCGGCTGCTGGACGTGCAGGCGGACACCGCGCATCACCGCTCGGTGTTCACGTTCCTCGGGGCGCCGGAGGCCGCGAGCGAGGCGGCGTTCCGCGCCATGCGGGTGGCGCGGGAGCGCATTGACCTGACCAGGCATCAAGGCGAGCACCCGCGGATGGGCGCGACGGACGTGGTTCCGTTCATCCCGGTCGAGGGCGTCACCATGGACCAGTGTGTGGAGCTGGCCCGGAAGCTCGGCGAGCGCGTGGGGAAGGAGCTGGAGATCCCGGTGTTTCTCTACGCGCGGGCCGCCACTCGGCCGGAGCGGGAGAGCCTGCCCAACATCCGGAAAGGGCAGTTCGAGGGCTTAAGGGAGCAGATCGGCAAGGATCCGGCCAAGACGCCCGACTTTGGACCCAACCGCATCCATCCCACCGCCGGGTGCACGGCGATCGGCGCGCGGCCGTTCCTGGTGGCGTACAACATCTACCTGGACACGGACGACGTGTGGCTGGCGGAGGAGATCGCCAAGGCCATCCGCACCTCCAGCGGCGGGTTGCCGGCGGTGCAGGCCAAGGGGTTCGAGGTGGGCGGCAAGGCCCAGGTCTCGATGAACCTGCTGGATATTGACGTCACGTCGCCGGCCAAGGTGTTCGCCGAGGTGAGCGAGCGGGCGGCCGCGAAGGGTGTGGGGATCCATAGGAGCGAGATCGTAGGGCTCCTCCCCGAGCGGGCGGTCTTTGACGCGGCGGCCAAGTACCTCAAGCTGGACGATCCGGTGGAATCCCATTCGGTGGAGGCCAAGATCCGCGCGTCCCAGGGCCCCACGCTGGACGGCTGGATTGACGAACTCGCGAGTGTGGAGCCTGCGCCGGGCGGCGGGAGTGCCGCTGCGCTGGCCGGCGCGCTCGCGGCGGCGCTGGTGGCGATGGTGGGGCGGCTCACCAGCAGCCGCAAAGTCTACGCCGCGGTGGCGGACGAATTCCGGGGGATCACGGAAGAAGCGGAGCGGCTACGGCTGGAGCTCAGGCGGCTGGTGGACGAGGATGCAGCAGCGTACCAGGGGGTGATGGCCGCCTACAAGTTGCCCAAGGGAAGTGAGATGGAGGTCAAGGCTCGCCAGGAGGCGATTGACCGGGCCTTGCTGGCGGCGGCGGAGGTTCCCTTAAGGACGGCGCGGGCGGCGGCGCGGGTGGTGGAGTTGGCCCGCAGGGCGGCGGAGGCGGGGAACAAGAACGCGGTGTGCGACGCGGGCGTGGCCGCGTTGCTGGCGATGAGCGGCGTCACAGGAGCCTCGTACAATGTGGCGATCAACGTAAAGGGGCTGGCGCCGGAAGTTGGGAAGCCCGTGCTGGAGGAAGCGAGTGGGCTGGAGCAGCAAGCTGGGAGGGAAGCGGCTGCTACGGAGCACACCGTTACCGCGGCGCTAGTGCAGACCTGACCCACAGGGTAGACCCAGACCTCACGCTTATCAGGCGGCCGGGGTCAGGCCCGGTTTCCGGTAGGTTCTCGGATTTCAAGGCGATTCCGCACCATCTGCACGGAATCCAATCTCACCGATCCGAGGGGCTCACCGTGTGAATTGCACCGGAAGGGGCACCAGTCGTTAAGACGATTCTGTGGACCCAGGAGCGTCCTCCGGGAGCACAACGCTCCAGGGGGAAATCTCGCTGACGCAGCCATCCTGCCAGACGACGAGCGGTACGCCGAGTTGTCGGTGACGGCGCACGACACGCTGCCGTGCTTTCTCGATGGCCTGATCGATCACCGTACCGTCTCGGATGATCGCGGCAATGTCCTTCCGCGAAGTGTCAGTCATTGGCTCACGCGTTGACGGGAGAACGGCGAGAACATATTATATAACGTAGTTATCTAATAGCGATAACTACATACGATAATGACAGAACCAAGGCTTTCGCCTGTTACCGCCCGAGAACTCGTTCACCTTCTAATCCTCCGGGAGCTCGTGGGTGTCCGCCGCGCCGGCGCTGTCACCGCGAAGGGTGGCATCAATCTCCGCCTCTTCTTCGGCAGCGTCCGCTACTCCGCGGACATGGACCTGGACGGAACGGTGGAGGGTTCGGCCGCGATCCGCAACTGCCTCAAGGGGCTGTTCGATGCCCGTGAGTTCACCCGACGGCTTCAGGCATTCGGTATCCGGGGACTCGACCCGGGCGAGGGGCCCAACAAGGACACCGAGACGACGTTCCGCTACAAGTTTGGGGTCATCGCGGGCGGGGGCGTGCGGTACCCGACGAAGGTCGAAGTCTCGTTTCGGAAACGCCATGCGGTCGATCGGGTCGTCCTCGAGACGCCCAGTTCGGGAGTCCTGGACGCCCATGGCGTGGACACGTTCCAGGTGCGGCACTACGTCCGGGAGGCAGCGGTCAGACAGAAGATCGATGCGCTAGGCGGCCGTCGGGAGGCTCAGGCGCGCGACGTGTTCGACATCCACGTACTCGTACCGGATGCTCCCACGGACGAGCTGCTCGCCTTTCTTGCAAAGGCGCTCCGGCGAGAACGGCTGGAGGAGGCTCACGCTCGAGCACTGGCCATCAGGTACAGCGAGTACCAGGGGCAGGTGTTCGAGTTCCTGGGAGACGCGGCTCGATCCGGTTACGCCTCGGAGAGTATGTGGGACGAAATGCGCCTTCGGGCGGCGGCGCTCATCGAGGGCGTCTTGCAGCGACAGGAGCAGGAATGAACCACGTTGCACGCGTGATCTGGAACGAGCTACTGCCGCATTCGCCGGTGTTCACCACGGCGGTGGTAGCGGAGCGTGCGGGCATCGCCCGCTCCAACGCGTCCCGGGACCTTGCGGAGCTCGCCAGAGGCCACATGGTGACAAGGATCCGGCGAGGCCTCTGGGCCGTTCCCAACCACCCCGACTTCTCACCGTATGCGGTGGTTCCCAACCTGTTTGCGGAGCAACCAGGCGGGTACGTCTCGCTGCTCTCCGCGCTCAACCTGCACGGGATGATTGACCAGATCCCGCGCGCCGTGCACGTCGTGACGACGGCGCAGCGGCCGGCGCTCAAATCGGCAGTCGCGGCCTACGAGTTCTACAGAATTCAGGCGGATCTGTTCGGTGGCTTCAAGCTGTATCGCAGGACGGGGACCTTCGACATCGCGACGCCTGAGAAGGCGTTGTTCGACACGCTGTATTTCTCCTCCCGCAAAGGCCGCCGGTTCTCATCCCTTCCAGAGCTCGATGTGCCGGCCGACTTCTCGGCTTGCGAGATGAAACGCTGGGTCGCATTGATCGACCATCCGCCGTTGCGAATTGCAGTGCAGGAGCGGTGGTGGCAGCTGGCAGAAGGTGTGGGCTTGGTCGTGTAGGGTCGCGATGCTTGTCAGTCATAACGACGAAGCCCCACCAGGCCTGATCAGACCCAGCAGGGCTGCGCGTAAGTCGTTGTCCCGACCGTCCGCCCGTCCGTCATGGGCCTGAGTGGAGTTGAACCACTGACCTCACGCTTATCAGGCGTGGGGGCGTCTCACCACGGACTGCGGCCGCTACCACGCCGGGTCGGCTTACTCCCGATACTCCTTCATCGTCTCCGGCGGCCCGATAGTGGCCGCCTCCGGACCAAACCGCTCCCTGTACAGGCGGTTCAGCGGCTTCCACCGCTCCGGCCCGCTGGTAGCCAAACGCTCCCCGCGAAGGTGTACCTCCAGCAAGTCGAAGCAGTCGTGCCACCCCGCCGCGTCCCGCGCCGACTTGCCCACCTGGTCGTACGTCGTGGCGAACACCAGCCGGCAACCCTTCCCCTCAGGGTGAAGCTCGACCCGGGTATGCTCCGGGCGATCACGCTCATCCCCCGAGAACCCCCAGGTGAACTCCAACACCCTGGCGCGCTCGCACGCGATCATTTCGCCGGTGGTGGGCGGCATCTCGGCGCCGCGGTGGCGGAACGTCAAACGCGCCCCGGTCTTGAGCTGGCCTTCGATGGTGGTGGGAAACCACGTCTTCAGGTGCTCCTCCTCCGTGAGCGCCCGCCACACCGTCTCCGGGGAATGCGGCAGCACCCGCTCAAACCGCAATCGCCACCGGTCCTGTACCGGCCGCGAGCCCGACTGGGATGAGCACCGCCGGGTGATCGAAGATTCCATGCGCTCAGGCGCCGCGCCGTCGTGATTTTCGTTGACGCCAACGTCCTGATGTACGCCGTGGGCCGCGAGCACCCGCTGCGGCAGGACGCGCAGGCGTTCTTCGAGCAGGCCCTGCAACACGACGATCGGCTGGTCACCTCGGCGGAGGTGCTCCAGGAGCTGCTGCACGCCTACCTGCCGGTGAACCGGCTCGAAACCCTGGACGCCGCCCTCACGCTGGCCGAGGCGCGGATCGCGGACGTGTGGCCGGTGGAGCGGGAAGACGTGCGATTGGCCCGCGTGTTGGTCGCAAGCTACCCGGCCCTGACCGCGCGGGACCTCCTGCACCTGGCGTGCTGTCAGCGCCGCGACGTGAGTCAGGTCAAGACCTTCGCCCGCGCGCTCGCGGCGGCGTTCTGAGACCTCCCGGCTTGGCCCTCCCCCCGAAAGCTGTTGCCCGCTCCAAGCGTCAAACCCGCGAAGCGACCCAGGTAGGCCCTGAATGCGTGCCCTGAAACTCGGCCTCAGAACCCTCGCGATGGCGCCGGTCATCAGCGCCGTCGCCATCCTCTCCCTGGCGTTCGGGATCGGCGCCGACGCCGCGGTATTCTCCCTCTTCGACCAGATGGTCCTCCGCGCCCTCCCAGGCGGGCCGTAATCCTCCCGGCAACAAATGCGTCAGGGCGTTCTCGATCTACCGCACCATCGCCTGAGGCGCGCACGCGGTGACGCGCCTCGAGGCTGACAGCGTACGGACGCTCACACCCGCAAGTACACGCCCCTTCGATACGGGGGCACCAGCAACAGCACCCACACCCCGACGAACACCACGGCGTAGACCAGTATGAGTCGGGAAACCGATCAGCACGCCACCGGGGCACTCGAGATCTAGGATTGCGACCTGGTACGCTCCGGTGGCCTTGAGGAAGTTGGCGAACGTCAGCATGGGATGGAGCGCGCGGTCGGCACGGCCCTCCCGCAGGTGCTCGACTGCCGCGTCGTGAAACGACTCTGCCTGGGCGGGGAGTTCGGGGATCCGAGCGCGGAGCTGCTCGAGGTGCGCCAAGGCCTCATCGGGTTGGGCGTTCCTGAGCAGCACTTCGATGAGCAGCAGGCGGGCTGCCACGTTGCCCGGGGCTAGCTCGACGAAGCGTCCTGAGATACCCCTCGCGCCGCTCCCGTCCCGCCTGGGCGGTCGCGCCCTTGCGGCCGTCGTTGGGGCGGTTGCTAGGTCCGGACCATGATCGGACCATCGGCGGACACTACGTGGCCGTGCTGAGTCATCGGTACTGGGAGAACCGTCTGGGCGCCGATCCGGGCGTGCTGAACCGGGCGATCACCGTCAACGGCCATCTGGAGCCGTTGCCCAGGACGATTTGCCGCCGTTCGATGCCGTGCTTGGCGGCCAGCGTGGTGAGCGGGGCCTAGCAGTATTGGCCGGGGTAGCGATTCGCCTCGCTCAGGGCGTCCAGCACCGCCTGGCGGGCGACGTCCGAGAGGCCGAGCGGGTTTTCGTTCTGGCTGAGCTGGATGGGTTTGGCGCCCGGGCAGGACCGCGGAATGGGGATCGCGCGAGGACGCCGCGCGGCCCGCAGGCGAACCCAATACCTTATTCCTCCATGACTGGACAACCCATTGGCACCCCACCGGCGGAGCCGGTCGATCCCACGCCGCGCATCGAGCTCAAGCCCAACGGCCCCTTCCGGGTCTTCCACGTCGAGAACCTGGTGAACGCGCGGGGAGAGGTGTTGCCCACCAAGCCCGCCTACTCGTTGTGCCGCTGCGGGAATTCCAAGACCAAGCCGTTCTGCGACGGGACCCACAAGACGGTGCCGTTCGACAGCTCGCGGAAGACCGACGGCAGCAAGGACCGGCGGGTAGCGTACGGTCATGGGCGTCTCACCGTGTTCGACAACCGCGGGATCTGCTCCCACGCCGCGCATTGCACGGACGACCTGCCCTCGGTGTTCCTGCTGCGTCAGGAGCCGTGGATTGATCCGGCGGGGACGGACGAGGATCGGATCATCGCGCAGGTAAAGCGCTGCCCCTCCGGGGCGTTGAGCTACGCCATGGACGGCGTGGAGCACCGGGATCAGGAGCGGCCGCCGCAGATCCTCGCGTCAGAGAACGGCCCCCTGCAGGTGACCGGGCGGATCGAGCTCCGGGTGGAGGAGTCGGCCTGGGGCCAGGGGGCGTCCCGGGAGCATTACGCCTTGTGCCGGTGCGGGCGATCCAAGAACAAGCCATTTTGTGACGGCTCGCACTGGGACGGATTCGAGGACGGACAATGAATCAATGGCTCGTGCCGGCACCGGCGTTGATTGTAGCTTTAGACCCGTGATACGATCAATCGACTGGATAGCGTGGCTGGCGACCGCGGTCTTCATGAGCTCGTATTTCTCCAAGCAACCGACGACGCTCCGGCGGGTCCAGGGTCTGGCCGCTTGCATGTGGGCCGTGTACGGCGCCCTGATCGGCGCGCTGCCGGTGATCGCGGCCAATCTGCTGGTGGCCAGCATCGCGATCTGGTCGTCTTTCCGACGTCAAGCACCGTAACCACCTATGCGCGCCCTGAAACTCGCCTTTCGTATGCTGGGCAAGTCGCCCGTCATCACCGCGGTCGCGTTGCTCTCACTCGCGCTGGGGATCGGGGCCAACGCCGCGATTTTCTCCCTCTTCGACCAGATGGTCCTCCGGGCCCTGCCGGTGCCCGAGTCGGGGCGCCTGGTTAATTTCGCCAATCCAGGACCCAAGCCCGGGTCGCAATCCTGTGGCAACGCCGGCGGCTGCGACGAGGTCTTCAGCTACCCGATGTTCCGCGACCTGGAGCAGCAGGCGCGGAGTTCCTTCGAAGGCATCGCCGCGCACGTGCCCTTCGGCGCCAACCTGGCCTACGCCAACCAAACCATCAGCGGTCAGGGCATCCTGGTCTCCGGCTCCTATTTCCCGCTGCTGGGCGTGCGGCCGGCGTTGGGGCGCCTGCTGAGCCCCGAAGACGATCGCACCATCGGCGCGCATTACGTCACCGTGCTGAGTCACGGGTACTGGCAGAACCGCCTGGGCGCAGATCCTACCGTGCTCAACAAGACGATGGTGGTGAACGGTCAGGCGATGACCATCGTCGGCGTCACCGCGCGCCGGTTCGAGGGAACCACCCTGGGCGCCCAGCCGGACGTCTTCGTCCCCATCACCATGCGCGGGGTGATGGTCCGAGGGTTCGACGGCTTCGACAACCGCCGCAGCTACTGGGCCTACCTCTTCTCACGCTTGAAGCCGGGCGTGACCCTCGAGCAGGCGAGCGCGGAGATCAATACCATCTACCGGGCGATCATCAATGACGTGGAGGCGGTGCTCCAGCGGGGGATGAGCGAGCAGACCATGGCGAACTTCCGGGCCAAGCAGATCGTCCTCTCCGACGGGCGCCGGGGGCAGAGCTCGCTCCACGCCGAGGTGGAGACCCCGCTGATGCTGCTGCTCACCATCACCGGGGTGGTGCTCTTGATCGCGTGCGCCAACATCGCCAACCTGCTGCTGGCGCGGGGCGCCGGCCGCAGCCAGGAGATGGCGATCCGCGGATCGCTAGGCGCCGGGCGGGCGCAACTGGTGGGCCAGCTCCTGCTCGAGTCCTGTCTCCTCGCCGTACTCGGTGGGATCGGCGGCATCCTGGTGGCGCGCTGGACGCTGGGGTTGATCGGCTCCATCCTGCCGGCCGAGGCGGCACAGATGCTGGCGCTCACGCTCAGGCCCAAGGTCTTCGTCTTCGCCGGACTTCTCTCCATTGGCGCCGGCATTCTCTTTGGGCTCTATCCCGCGCTGCACACTACCCGGCCCGATTTGATGACCGTGCTCAAGGCCGCCTCCGGCCAGCCCTCCGGCGCCCGCGCGGCGGCCCGCTTCCGGAACGCCCTGGTGACCGCCCAGATCGGGCTGTCCATGACCTTGCTCGTGGCCGCGGGCCTCTTCATCAAGAGCCTCGCCAACGTGAGCCGGGTGGACCTGGGGCTCGCTACCGAGAACGTGGTCATGTTCGAGCTGTCCCCCGCCCTGAACGGCTATCAGCCGGACCGGATCAGGACCCTGTACCAGCAGGTGGAGGACGAGCTGGCGGCACTCCCGGCGGTGGTGGCCGTCTCCGCCGGGCGGGTCGCGCTCATCGCCGGTAACAATTGGGGCAACGACGTGAACGTGCAGGGGTTCCAGCGGGGTCCCGATATTGACGCTGAGTCACGGTTCAACGTGATCGGCCCAGCCTACTTCAGCACGCTCGGCATCCCGCTGGTCGCCGGGCGGGAGTTCACCGCGTCGGACGGGCTTGGGAGCCCGCGGGTGGCGGTGGTGAACCAGGCGTTCGCGCGCAAGTTCGGCCTGGGATCGGACGCGGTGGGCAAGTTCATGAGCACCGGCGGCAGGGAGCTGAACATCGAGATCGTGGGCCTGGTGACGGACGCCAAGTACAGCGAGGTGAAACAGGAGATCCCGCCGCTGTTCTTCACGCCTTACCGTCAGAACGAGAGCATCGGCTCCATGACCTTCTACGCCCGGACGTCC
>JACPAP010000249.1 GCA_016180765.1 Gemmatimonadota bacterium | reverse complement strand
CCCGTTTGGGACGTCCACAATGCCGCTCTAGGTTACCTTGTTCTTGCGCAGCAGCCTCTCGAAGTGGAGCATTGGCGACTCCTCTCTTACAGCTTGCCAGAATACCCTGTAGTGTACTCGTAGGCTAACGCCACGACCATCTGGTCGCAAGACTCCCTGTTGCTGACTTCTCCCGGGGGCAGTGCGTATGCGTGAAGGAGTACCGAACAGGGCGAGCGTTAGGGTACTCGTCGCTGATCGGATGCAAGTAACACGTCGCAAGGCGAGTCAGCGGGTGGCGGCCGAGTTATGTCCCCGTCCGGCACCCGCTGGGAACGCCCGCTGGTTGCTCCTACGGTCTCTCGAGCGGTTCCAGGCGGGCGAGCTGCTGCAGGTTGGCGATGAAGCGGGCGAGCAAGGTGATGCCCATGGCCCCCACCAGCACCAGGAAGACCGCGTTGGTCAGGAGCACGGCTGGCGTCGTGCCGCCGCCCTGGGGGGCGCTCACCAGCAGCAGGGTATTCAGCACGATCAGGAGGATCCGGGCCTCGGTGGGCCCGATCCGGCCATAAGCCAGCCGGAAGACGCCAAACACGGCGGTCTCCAGGTATACATTGATGGATAGCGCGAGGTAGGCCACGACCAGGAGCAACGCCACTTCCAGCTCCACGAACGGCGAGAGACCGATGCCGACGCCCACGACGGCCGTGGAGAACGCGTCCACCAGATGGTCCAGGTAGTAGCCATAGCGCGGGCGCTCGGCGTGGCGGACGCGGGCCAGCGTTCCGTCCAGGCTGTCGCCGAACCAGTTCAAGGCCAGCGCGCCGCTCGCGGCCCAGAGCCACCGCACATCGAGGGCGGTGAGCGCGTAGGCCGCTCCGGCGGCGACCGCCGCCAGGACCCCCAGGAGCGTGAGGTGGTTGGAGGTGGTCCGCCGGGGCAAGCGGGCGGCGATCGCCCGCAGCAGACGCCGCTCGGGTTCGGCGAGCAGAAAGGTGAGATCGCGAGTGCCGGTTGCCATGAGGCACGCTCCATGGGGGTGCGACGCGAGGGAAGGTAGCTCAGGCGGGTCAAGTAGGAATCAAGGGGTTATTGCCGTACATTGCTCCGGTCTGGAAGGCAGAGGGACCCACCCTGGGGAGGCTGGCTATGCGGGCCACGCCGTTCATCCACCTCGGCGCCGCGGCGCTGCTGCTTTGCGCCTGTGGGCTGGTGGGCGGCGGGGGCGGCGCGGAAGACGAGCCGTTGCCCGAGCCCATCCTGACGCTGCATGTCGAGAATCAGAACTTCTACGACGCGACCCTGTATGCGGTCTCCCGAGGCGGCGAGCGGCTACGGTTGGGTGTCGTGGGGGGTAACAACCAGGAGACCTTCACCTTCCGCTGGCTGCTGGACGAGTTGCGGGTGCTGATTTCCCTGCTGGCGGGCGGCTCGACGGTCACGGAGTCGATCCTGGTGAGTCGGGGCGATTCCCTGAACCTGATCATCCAGCCGGACCTCCATCTCAAGATCCCGGACGCGCCTTAGGGTCTTCAGAGTCGATTGAGTAAGCTCGTGATCGCGCGGACGCCGCCGGCAGTGGCGTACGCGATCCGTCCCCGATCATCCAGGATATAAACCAGGCGCGCGTGCGCCACATCGCCGGTCCTGGGGTCGCGAGCCCGTGCCACGCCCCACGCGTCGAGCGCCGCCTGGACCGCAGGGGGCGACCCACTCAGCACCAGTTCCTCACCCTCCAGCTTCCATTGGGCGGCGATTGCGGGGAGGCGGGCGGGCACGTCGCGCTCCGGGTCCAGCGTGACGATGAGGACGGCGGCTGACCCGGGGCCGGCGGCCCGGCGCGCCGTGAGGACGTCGTGCACGATGACCGGACACACGGTCTGGCAGTGGGCGTAGGCGAACGTCACGAGCACGGGTCGCCCGGTGAATGGTTCCAGGGAGACCGGGCGCCGGTGCTGATCCACCAGGTCCAGGGGCGGCGCGGGCCGGTCCAGGCGGGGATAGGTGGCCGGGGGCTCGTGGTCCGGCGCCGCCACCGATGAGCCATCGCTGGCGCGGGCCACGCGCCAGCCGGCGGCGCCCAGCCCGAGGGCCAGGCCGGAGGCCACTGCGAGCAACGACCCGCGCCCGGCCGCCCCGCGCGCCAGCCACCGGAGACTCTCCACCAGGGTGCGTCCCCAGCCGGCGAACAGGATACCGAGCATGATGCCGGGCTGGACGATCATGACCAGCCATCCCGAGGCGTCCGGCAGGCCGTTCGAGGTGGTTCCGAAGCATACGGCGCGCGTGCGCGCGAGCCACAGCGGGGCCTCGGTGGGAAGCGGCCAGAGCGCCAGCGCCCAGAGGGACGCCGTCAGCCCGAGAATGAGGGCCAACGCCCCGAGCACCGCCGCTTCCCGCACCCGCATGGCGCTACCCGATCCGCCAGATGAAAGACAGCAGCTTCCAGTTGACGAAGTAGTACAGCATGAACGCGGCGAGGAAGACGAACACCAGCACCAGCGTCCCCGGGGTTTGGGCGCCGGCAGGTTTCGCCTCGGCCTCGGCCACGGCCGCCGGGGCGATCGGCGGCGGCGGATTGCTGATGCCCTGTGGTACGCCGTGCATGCTCATACGCGCTTCCCTCCCAGCTCCAGCGGTTTCCCCAAGAAGACCGACCAAACGGTGACCAGGATGTAGATCCCGCCGCCCACGGCGGCCAGCAGCCCCCCGATGGCCATGATCCCCATGACCAGGTCCACCGCGGGGGAGAACTCGACGTCGAACGGGGCCTGGGTGAACGAGATGTCGTAGTGCCGGCGCGGGACGCCGAAGGTGCCGGCGAAGGTCATCGCGACCGAGAACACCAGCATCCCGAGCGCGAACAGGTACGGCTGGATCTTCGCCAGCGGCCAGAAGGCGACCTGCTTCTTGAAGATCAGCGGGATCACGTAGTAGGTGAGTCCCATGAACGCGAGCGCGGTCCCCGCGACCACCGTCGCGTGGAAGTGGCCCGGGACCCGGAGCGTGTTGTGCGCGATGATGTTGATCTGCTCCGTCCCGAAGGTCACGCCGGTGATGCCGCCCACGAACCCGAAGATGATGATCGAGAAGATCATGGCGCTGAACGCGGGATCGTCCCAGGGGGCCTTGCGCAGCCACTCGAACAGGCCCTTGGTCAACCCGCGGAGCCGCTGGCCCAGCTCCATCCCGGC
>JACPAP010000248.1 GCA_016180765.1 Gemmatimonadota bacterium | reverse complement strand
GCGGCTCGAGGGGCGCGCCCCAGAGCCGGCGCGTGACCCCGGAGAAGAACGGGCGGCGGCGCGCCACGAACCGGTAGAGGCCTTCCGCGGCGGCGGCGAAGCCGGGGACCCGCCGGTAGGCCGCGAGCCACCAGGGCCGCCCGCCGCCACAGCGGCGGCCGTAGCTCCACCGGAAGCAGCGTGGTGTTGACGTACAGCAGGTGCAGCGACGCCACAATGAACGTGACGCCCGCCACGTTGGCGCCCAGCTGGAGCAACACGATCGGTTGCGTCAGCTTGAGGGCCACGATACCCCACAGGACCACCACCGCGAGCACCGCGTAGTAGACCACCCGGACGTCCACGCCCGGCGCGGCCCGTAACCGGCGGCTGCCGGTCCACAGCATGTCCGTGATTACCCGTACCATTCCCTCGAGCACATCTAGCTGGGTCTTGAAGAGGATCCAGGCTCCGAGGAGGGCCACGGCCCCAGCCAGCAGCGCCCCACCTGCCCGGTCCAGCAGCGCGTCGGCCAGCGTGGCGGCGACGCCGAGCCCCCGGATGTCGCTCCCCGCCGGGACGAAGGCCACGTACAGCAGCGCGGGGAGACCCATGCCGAGCAGCGCGCCGGTAAAGTAGATCCCCCATTGGTCCACCCGCACGATGCGCCACCAGCCGCGCCACCGGGACAGGGCCTCCGGCGTCGGTGTGAACGTGATCCCCGTGTGGGCGAGTGGCACACGCCGACCGCCGACGGCGGCCGGGATGTACCCCACCAGCTGGCTCATGCCGTAGCCTTTGTCGCGCGCCCAGTTGGAGAGCGTGAGGTTGATCACCCCGCCCGCGCCCGAGTACGCGGCGAACGCGCCGATCAGGAAGAAATCGGCACCGGCCGGCAGGAAGGAAAACCGCCCGCTCGCCGGGTTGAAGCCGAAGAATCCGGTGAGCCCCGCCAGCCAGGTCGCGGGCGAAACCAACAGGATCGCTAGAAACAGAAAGCCGCCGATGATGCTCACGACCAGGATCCAGTTCAGCACCTCGAGCGTGCGCTCGATACGGCGGCCGATCAGCAGCACCAACACGCAGGCCAGGAACGTCCCCACCCCGATGGCGTACACGATGCCGGCCTCGGCCGGACCCGCCAGCCGCTTGGCCACCAGGAAGTAAATCGCGCCCGCGGCCGCACCGGCCCAGCCGGGCCAACCGATCTGCAAGAAGTAGAGGATGGTGTAGATCCAGGCCCAGAACCCGGCCCGCGGTTTGGTGCGCATGAACCCGGTGAAGATCGGCTCGCCGGTGGCCATGGTGTAGCGCATCAGCTCGGTGTTGAGCACGGTCTGGAGGAATCCCGCGACCAGGGTCACCCACAGGAGTGTGAGCCCGTAGCGGACGAACGCCGCGGGCCCCAGCAGGAACTCGCCGCTGCCGATAGACGCCCCCAGCACGATCACGCCCGGCCCCACGGTGCCGATCCAGGCGAGCCCTTTAGGGGTGGGCGGCACCGGGAGTTCTGCGACGGTCCAGGGGTCGAGACCGGACTGCGCTTCGCGCGCGGACTGGGAGCTCATGCGGGGACTCAAGGGGGAGAGGGTGGACCAAACTACCACGGCGGCGGTAGGAGCGGCAGCAAGCGGGGGTGCATCTCGACGCACCCCCGCTTGCTGCCGCTCCAGCCGCTCTGCTCTAACGCCGCGGCTCGCGGATGACGCCGTAGGATCGGAGCACCAATTGCCCGCCCCGCGCGGTCCCGGTGACGAACACCTTGGCGCCAACGCGCGCGGCAAGATCCGGCGGCGCGCCGAGGAGCTCCAGGGTGTCCTGGCCCGCCAACCAGAGGCGAGCCTCTCGCCGCACCACGACCCCCACGAACGGCCGCTCACCGTCCACCGCCAGGATGTCGTAGCCGGTGACCTCCACCGCCCGATCCGGAACCGCGGCGGGATTCCGCCCGGGCCGGCCGGTGATTCGGACCCGCGCACCCACCAGCCGGCGAAGCTCGGCAAAGAGCGGCCCGGTCAGCGCGACGTCCCGCGCGACGCCGCTCAACACCACCTGCGCGGTTTCCGTCGGCCCCACCACCCGGACGGTGCCTTCGGCCACGGTGTCCGCAGATGCCGGTGGAACGCCCTGCGCCGCCGGCTCGGGCGCCCGGGTACATGCCACGAGGGTAAGCGCTAACAGGCGAACCGGGGGGATCACGGGCGAACCCGGGCGATCCGGAAGGGGGCGTGTCTGTCTCTCATGCTGCGTCGGCCCTACCTTGGTTGAAGATGATGTCCCGAACCGTGCCTGTCATTTCCCTTCTGGTGAGCGCCACCGCGTTACCGGGCTGTGGTGGTGGCCAGCGGCCGGCCGCGACGCCACCGGGCGGTGGTCAGGCGCACACCGTCCCCGCCGCGGACACGACGGCTGCCGCGCCGGCCGTGGTTGCCTCCGCGCCCCAAGCACCCGCGAACCTGGCGGGTTCGTGGGCCCTCCGCGTCCAGGACCGGACGCGGCGCGGACCGCTGCTCGAGCTGGCGATTGATTCCGTGACCGGTTCGGCGTTCCGCGTGCGGGTGGCGTTCCTCATGCAGGGGAACGTGGGGATCGAGCAGTCGCTCTTCGAGCCGACCTTAGGCCGGGTGGATGCGGACGGCACGCTCCACCTCACCGTGAAAGCGCGCGCGCAAGCGGAGCCCATGGGTGAGATGTCGGGTGTGCTGGCGGGGGACACCATCCGACTGCGCAGCTACCGATGGGCGGGAGAGGACCAGACCGCCGGCGGGACGCGCTGGCTCCTCGTGAAGCAACCCTAGCTACTGAATCGTCAGCGAATACCCGCTGGGCGAGCGGACCTGGTACGTCCGGCTCGCCAGCGCGGTGATCTGGGCGGTGTAGGAGCTAGGCTCCTTGGTGTCGGTCACGGACACCCGGAGCAACGGTCCCGCCACCAAGTCCCCGGTCAGCACGGCCCGCAGCTCCGTGGCACTCGGCTGCTCCTTGAAGAGCTTGCAGCCACTGCACGCCAGCGTGACGCTGGTGATCTCCTTCGACTCAGACGCGGTCACGCGAACCACTATGGCGCCGTCGTCGCTGTTGGGCGTGACCAGCGAGATGGTAAGCTCGCCCGCCACGGGCCCGGACGAGCAGCTCCCGGCTGCGAGCGCCGCCAGGGTGAGCAGTCCGAACCCGCCGAGTCGCAGGTTCATGGCTTCGCCC
>JACPAP010000247.1 GCA_016180765.1 Gemmatimonadota bacterium | reverse complement strand
CATGGAGCGGCACAACGCCAACGGGTTGGCCTTCGCGAGTTGGGCCGCAGAACACCCCAAGGTCGCCGCCGTGCACTACCCCGGACTGGCCTCGCACCCCGACTACCGGGTGGCGCGGCGTACCCTCGGGGGGTTCGGCGGGATGGTGGGTTTACAGGTCAAGGGCGGCGCGCGGGCCGCGGAGCGGCTGCTCCGGCGGCTCCGCCTGGCCACGCACGCGCCCAGCCTGGGCGGCGTCGAGACGCTGGTTTCGGAGCCGCGCCTGACGTCTCACGCCTCCCTCACGCCGGCCCAGCGCCAGGCCCAGGGCTTCCCCGACGGCTTCGTCCGGGTAAGTCTCGGTATCGAGGACGCGGTGGACATCATCGCCGACTTCGAACAGGCCCTGGCCGCGCTCTAGACGCCAGTGATCCGTTTCACCAACGCCTTCAAGGCCTACCCCCGAGGCTCGCTGGCCCTGAAGGACGCTTCCTTTCATGTCGGTCGAGGGGAGTTCGTCTTCCTCACCGGTCACTCGGGCGCCGGGAAGTCCACGGTGCTCAAACTGATCTACGCCGAGGAGTTCCCCACGTCCGGCGAGGTACGGGTGGCCGGCGTGGTGACCAGCGAGCTCCGCCGCCGCGAGGTCCCGCGGCTCCGGCGTCGCCTGGGCGTCGTGTTCCAGGACTTCCGCCTGCTGGAAGACCGCACGGCGGAAGAGAACGTGGCGTTCGCGCTGGAAGTCACCGGCGCCCGGCGGGGCACTATCGCGCCCAAGGTGATGCGGGTGCTGGCGCAGGTGGGCCTCGCCGCCAAGGCCCAGGCCTACCCGCGCGAGCTGTCCGGCGGCGAGCAGCAGCGGGTGGCCATCGCGCGCGCGCTGGTCAACGACCCGCACGTGTTGCTGGCCGACGAGCCCACCGGGAACCTGGACGAGCGGGCGGCGCGCGGCGTGGTTCAGCTGCTCCGCGACATCAACGCCAACGGCACGGCGGTGGTGATGGCCACCCACAACCTGGAGCTGGTGCGCCAAGCGCCGTACCGGGTGCTGGAGCTCCAGGACGGCGCCATCGTCTACGACTCGGCGGTGGATGAGGTCCGTTCCAACGTGGGCGGACAACGAGGAGGCACCGTCACGTGAGCCTCACGATCCGGGAGACGTTGCTGGCGTTCCGCCGGGCGCCGTTGTTGTCGGTGCTGTCCATGACCACCATCGCGTTCGCGCTGTTCGTGGTGGGGCTGTTCGGCCTGGTGGCCCTGAATCTCCGGACCGCCCTGGCCGACATCGAGGAGCGGGTCGAGGTCGTGGCGTACCTGATCCGGGGGACGCCGGTGGAGATCAGTACCATGGCCCTGGGGGACATCCAGGCCTTCCCCGAGGTGGCGTCGGTGCAATACGTCAGCGAGGACGACGCGCTCGAGCGCGCGCGCCGCCAACTGGTCGAGTTTCAGGGCGTGTTCCAAGATCTGGAGACCAACCCGCTGCCTGCCTCGCTGGAGATCCGCCTGAAGCCCGGCTTCCGTGACGAGGACCACGTACGGCAGGTGGCGGACCGCCTGCGCGGGTTCCGTTTCGTGGAAGACATCCGGTACGGCCGCGAGTGGATCGCCAAGCTGGACCGGCTGCGGGACATCGGGGCCGCGGTAGGGCTGGCCATCGGCATCGCCTTCGCCCTGGCGTCGGTCATCATCATCGGGACCACCATCCGCATGGGGGTCCTGCACCGCAGCCGCGAGATCGCCATCATGCGGCTGGTGGGGGCGACGGACGGCTTCATCCGCCGCCCGTTCCTGCTGGAAGGCGCGTTGAAGGGGGCCGTCGGCGGGGCGGCCGCGATGGGGCTCAACTACGCGGCGTACCTGGCCGTGGACCGGACGCTGTTCGACTCGGTGTTCTTCTCGCGAGCGGAAGCTGGGCTGATCGTCCTGTTCGGGACGGCCCTGGGATTCCTCGCCAGCGCCCAGAGCGTTCGGCGACACCTGGCGCGGGTATGATGCTCGGCGGGCGCGGCGGGCCCCGAGGCGGCGTGGCGTCCGGCGGGACCGCCGCGCTGCTCCTGCTTCTCTGCCTCGCTGTCACCGCGCCCGCCCAGGCGCAGGACATCGACCGACAGATCCGCGCCAACCGGGCCCGCCTCGACTCCATCCGCCAAGAGCGCGAGCAGTTGGAAGCGGAGCTGGGGCGGCTTCGCGGGCGGGCCCACGACATCGCCGGCGAGCTGTTCAACATCGAGCGCCAGAAGAGCGCCACCAATCGCCTGGTGAACGAGCTGGACCGCCAGATGCGCGGCATGGGAGCGTCGCTCGACACCGTGACCCTCGACCTGGCGCTCACCGAGGACGCGTTGGCGGAAAAGCGGGCCATCCTGCACCGCCGCCTGGCCGACATCTACAAGCGCGGACCCCTCTGGACCTTCCAGGTCATGCTCTCGGCCGAGTCGTTCGGCGACCTGTTGAGCCGGTACAAGTATCTCTACCTAGTGTCGCGCCAGGACCGGTCCCTGGTTGGCGCGGTGGATACGCTCCGGCGCCGCATCGCCAGCCAGCGCCGCCAGCTGTTGCGTCTTCAGAATGAGCTGGCGGCGCGGCGGGACGAACGGAGCGAGGAGCTGGACCGGTACGTGACGCTCGAGCGGAGGCACCAGCGCAGCCTGAGCGAGACCCGTGCCTCGGAACGGGCGGCGGCCCGGCGCCTGGAGACGCTGTCGCGTGACGCCGAGCGGTTGAACCAGCTGATCGCGGCGCTGGAGCGTGCCCGCCGGGCCGCAGCGTCCGCGCCGGGGACGCCCACCATCAGCACCCGCGACCTGGGCAAGCTGGATTGGCCGGTGACGGGTGATCTTCTCTACCGGTTCGGCCCCTACCGGCTGCCCAACAACACCACCGTGGTGCGCCAGGGCATCGGCATCGGGGTCCCGCCGGGAACGCCGGTACGCGCGGTGGCCGGGGGCGTGGTGCGGATGGCCGAGCCCTACGGGACCTACGGGCCGAGCGTCATCCTGGATCACGGGGGCGGGTTCTACACCCTGTACCTCTATCTCTCTCAAGTGGATCTCCAACTGGGCCAGCGCGTCAGCCCCGGGGACGTGGTGGGCCTGTCCGGGGGACAGAACTCGGACGAGGGCCCCCATGTGGAGTTCCAGGTGCGGGGCGAAGGGAGCATCGCGCTGGACCCGCTG
This sequence comes from Gemmatimonadota bacterium, assembly GCA_016180765.1. GTDB lineage: Bacteria > Gemmatimonadota > Gemmatimonadetes > Gemmatimonadales > GWC2-71-9 > JACPAP01. The sequence continues at coordinate 33 of JACPAP010000247.1, read as the reverse complement.
AACTGGCTGAAGAGCCGGCGGTAAGGCCGATGC
>JACPAP010000246.1 GCA_016180765.1 Gemmatimonadota bacterium | reverse complement strand
CGATGGGTTTGCCGAATTGCTGCCGCTCGCCCACGTACTTCAGTGCGGCCGTGAGCGCGCCTCGCGCCACGCCGATCATCTGAGCCCCGATGCCGATCCGCCCGCCGTTCAGGGTCTCGATGGCGACCTTATAGCCCTTGCCCACGTCGCCCAGCACGTTGGCGCCGGGCACCGGGCACCCCTCCAGGATCAGCTCCGTGGTGCTGGAGGCGCGGATGCCCAGCTTGTCCTCTTTCTTGCCCACGCTGAACCCGGGGAAACCGCGCTCGATCACGAACCCGGTGATCCCCTTGTAGCCGAGCGCCGGGTCCACCGTGGCGAACACGATGAAGACGTCCGCCTCCGCGCCGTTGGTGATCCAGAGCTTTCGGCCGGTGAGGACCCAGTCGCCGTTCTGCTTTGCCGCCTGGGTGGTGAGGCCGAACGCGTCGGACCCCGAGCCGGGCTCCGACAGGGCGTACGCGCCCACGGTGCCGGTGGCGAGCTTGGGCAGGTAGCGTCGTTTGAGGTGGTCCGAGCCCCAGGCCACGAACGGGGCGTTGACCAGCGTGTTCTGCACGTCCACCAGGATCGCGGCCGAGGCGTCCACGGCGGATAACTCCTCCACGGCGAGGACGGACATGAAGAACGACCCGCCGGCGCCCCCCAGCTCGGTGGGAACGTCAATGCCCATGAGCCCCAGCTCGGCGAACTTGGGGATGAGCGAGCGGTCGAACTGCGCCGCGCGCTCCATCTGGTCCACCAGGGGGCGCACTTCCGCCGCCGCGAAGTCGCGCACGGCGTCACGGAACATGGTTTCGTCGTCGGACAGGCAGGTCAGCGGCGTGCTCATAGGGGCGAATCTAAAGGGGATGGTGGGGGATAGAAGGCGATGGAGGGGGACGCTGGCAGCGCCTTCCTCCCCCTTTATCGTCCTCCATCCCTTCCCATCCCCGGTCAGTACGAGGCCCAGTTATCCACCCAGGCGTTGCGTATAGGAGCGAAGCCGGTCAGGGCTGCCAGCGTGGCATCCACGTACGGGGAACAATAGTACAAATGGTATCTGGTTCCGCCGCCGGACCCCCCGAGCACCGTGTTCGCGGGCGGGGCTCCCCCTAACAGTTCGTTCAGCCCTGAAAAGACCAATCCCTCGAATCGCGAATTCGTCCCGTTGCTGAAGATGATTCTCCCGCCGACCAGCACGATGCCCTGCCACCCGGCGGAGGATCCCGACGTGGTGAGATCGCCAGTTACGATCAGCAGGCCCCTGCCTATGGTGCTGCTCAGAGTGGCGTTTCCTTGAACCATGTGCGACTTGTAGTCCAGGTCGGCGGTATTGATGTAGCGGTAGTCCGGCACGAACCCGCCGTTCACAATCGAGTTCCAGTCCACGCCGGTCGTGTCGGCCACGAAGTTACCCGACCCACCCGCCACAGCCCTCGGAGGGTCGGGCTCGAACGTGCCTCGATTGAGGTTCTTGGATCCGCTCGCCACCCGTGCGGACAAGAGGGTCGAAGCCGTGGCGCACGAATCCCGCCCGCTGACAAACACTCGCGCGGCCGGATTCTGAACGTCTATGCCGTTCGCGGCCACGTACGCGGCGATGCGCCGGATGGCGCCCACCTGCCACTGCGCGAACTGAGCGACCGTGCGTTTGCCCTGTGCCGTGGCCCCCTGGGCCGGTACGATGACGTAGCCGGTGGAGCGCACGATATACATCGTCTTCTGATCGTCCAAACTGTCCGACTCGACGATCCGGGCCACGACGTCGGTATACCCGCCCGTCACGTTGAAACGGACGGAGTCGCCGTCCGGCGGCCGCACGGTCTTCATGCCCAGATAGCGCTGGAGCCCACTCTGGGCCACGGTGAGCGCGCTGATCGCCTCGCTGGCACCAACCGCCACTTCGCGCTCGGCGCCCACCCGGGCGAACGCGGCGGCCAGCATGATCGTCATCAGCGTGATGATGAAGATGGTGACGGGCAGCGCGATGCCTCGCCGGTTCGTGGTCGCCGTCACGTCAGTACACCTTGTTCATGAACGCCACGCTGGTGCGCAAATCGAACGTCTGCGGGCTGGAAGTGCCCTGCGGCGCGCTCACGCTCTGGCCCGTGAGCCGCAGCTCGATGCCCCGCACGGAATCCCGCGACGCCCGGCTGGGGAGGCTGGAGCGCAGCTGCGTCTGCATAAACGGTCCCATCAGGAACGCGAACTTGGCCGCCGTGTCGAAGGGGGCGGCCAGTTCCTCGTACGCCCCGGTGCCCGCCCTGCGCCACAGGCCGCGCCGGCCCGGCACGTCCACCGACGTCATGAACCGATACGCCACGGTCTGGAACAGATAGAATATGCTCCCGGAGGGCGGCATCCTCGCGCTGGGGATCCCGCTGATGGCGATCAGCTGTCCGCCGGGGATCACCCGCACGCTGTCGTTGGTGCACTGGGCGAGATTGGTGGACGAGGCCACGCTGATGCCCGTGATCTGCCGCTGGTACCGCCCGGTGCTGTCCCGCCAGGCCATTCCCTCGGTGACCGCGGACGCATAGATGAGCGAGTCCACCGGCATCAAGGCCGCCACGGTGGCCGTTCCGCTGATAGGCTGGCAGGTCATGCCGAACGCGTACGGCACGGTAACGCTGATACTGTCCCGAGCTGCCATCACCAAGCCGCTGTCCGGCACCATGTGCAACTCCACCACCATCGGCTGCATCGCGGCGCGGGCCGTTGCCCGGGCGTCCATCATGGCGTCCTGGCGGCTCACGAAGCGTGAATTGTTGATGAGGATCCGCGCCAGTGCCGTCCCCAGGAGCGCCAGGACGACCATCCCAATGAGGAGCTCGGTGAGCGTGAAACCGTGGCGCGTCATTGACGGAACGGGGAGGCGGACCGAGGCTTGGCCCGGTACACCGTGACGGTCTCGGGCGCCGCCGTCAGGATGCCCGTCGGCGTGAGGACGACGCTGATGGTATCGAAGGTCGGGTGGCCGCGAATGGTGGTGCATCGCATGTAGGTAAGCTGCCCGGTGGTGTCGGTGGTACACCCGACGACGCTCGATGAACCGAGGCTGTCCCAGGGGAGCCCCTCCACCCGCGTTTGGGCGATCTGGACGGCCGCCCCCAAGTACGAGAGCGTGGTGGCGCGTCGGGTCTGGAGGCTCACTTGATACATGAGGCCGCCCAGAGACAGAAGCACCACGGCGAGAGCATGGGCACGGTTCAGGGCACGATCCGCACCTGGCCGCCACGCGAAAGCCGGACCTGGCGCGTGTAGCCGTCGAGACCGACGGTGAAGGTGGTGGTCGCCGCGGAGACCCCGTTGGGGAACATGACGACCGACGTGGGGTTGGCGGCCAGCGTGTCCACGAGGAATTCCGTGCCCTGCCCAAAGAACCGGTCCCGAAACGTCACCGAACTATCGCGCAGGCGGATGGTGTAGGACTTGAGCGCGTTGTCCACGACCACCGCCACCGGGGCCCGCTGGCGGACGGCCAGCATTTGGGCGTATTGCAGATCGGTCGCGATGACCGTCGCCGCGCGCTGGACTCGTGCGCGATTCACGGCAGGCGTCATCCGCAGGTACGCCAGGGACAACAGGATCCCGAACACCACGATCGTGATCACCAGCTCGATGGCCGAGTAGCCCACGTCGCGCCCGGTCAGAGGAGCGACCGGCTTCGCGGCAGAAGCCGGTCCCAGGGAAAGCACCATGCAGGTGGCGCTGGCAGGGCAGGCCGTCGTGAACTCGACCGAGGTGCCCACCGCCGGCTC
>JACPAP010000237.1 GCA_016180765.1 Gemmatimonadota bacterium | reverse complement strand
CGCCACCAGCCGGGGCAGCCGGGAAATCCAGCCGAGCGCCAAGAGGTCTCCGAATCCTTTCCACACCCCCGAAAGGATGTTGCCGTCGCCGGTCGGAACGAACACCCAGTCCGGCGCGCGGCACGGCACCCCCAAGCACCAGCCGCGCCCCGCCGCTCGCGCTCTCCAGCGCGGTGCTGTCCACGGCGATGACGCTGTCAGACACCGTGAAACGCGACTGACGGGCCAGGAACCACACCTCGGACGGCAGCAACACCGCCAGCGAATCAATCACCACCTCCGAACCGAGCGAATCAGCGCGCATTGCGCCACCGGCCAACCATGCCGCATCCTCGCCCCATCGGCTGCGGGCGAACCAGCCGAGCGAGTCGCGCCGCCCGCGCACCCGGGCTTCGACCCAGGAGACCTCGAGGCCGTCCCAGACCAGCGAATCCACCGCGCCGTCCAACTCCACCACGCCCCGCTCTACGCTCTGCCATCGGCCCGTCGCCTCAGCGCTCCGCAGCCTCAGGGGTCCCCACCGCAGGCCCGGCGTCCGGACCCGTGCGCGCAGGGCGAACCGCTCCAGCGTGCCGGTGAGGGTGACCGCCGCCTCCGCCGCTCCGGACGGCGCCGGCTCCCGCGCCTCGCGGACCGACGCCAGCCCCGGACCGAATCGGTGCGGGGCCAGCCACCGGGCTAGCGGTTCCACCACTCCCACGGAATCCGTTCGCCCCGCGATCCGCAGCGTATCCTCGCGACTGCCCCCCAGGGCCAGGCCCCCACCCGCCCAGGCGACCAGCTGCGGTGCGAACAGCGAGAGCGTGTCGATCGAGAGACCTAAGTCGGCCAGGGTGAAGCGAGTGCGGAGGGAATCGATGGCCGTACCGGCGACCACCGAAGCGCCCAGCTCGAGCTCCCCGCCGGCTCGGGCCGCCGCGGCGGTGTCGAGCACGGCACGCCCACGCAGGCGTCCCTGGAGCGACGTCTCCGGCAAGCTGCCATCGAGCCGGTGGAGATCCAGCCGCGCGAATGCGGCGTCCAGCCAGTGGGCGCCGCGGCGCGACCCGACGAAAAACAGTCCGCCTTGGGCGTTCAGCTCGGCGGCGGGGCCCACCAGGTGAGCCTCGAGATCCAACGAATCGAGATAGCCACCCAGCCGAACATCGCCCCCGAAGGCGCCGCCGACGCGAAGCACCGGGTAGCTGGGCCGCAATCCCTCGAGCGCCAGCGAGTCCAGCGACAGGTCCGCCCACAGGCCCAACGGATCACCCCGGTTGTCCACCCGCAGCACACCTCGCGCCACGGGGGGCGGCAGCGCGCCGTCGCGGTGGCGCAACGTGCCGCTGAATTCGGCTTCCTTCCAGGGGCCGTTCAGGGTCCCCACCGCATCCAGCTCGCCCAACAGGTCCAGCGGCACCAGCCTCCGCACCGTCCCCAGGTCCAGCCGAGCCTCGCGCACCGCAAAGTCGTGGAAGGCAAGCCCCTGCTGGCCGCCCAACGCCACGACGCCGCCGCCGGCGACATGTGACCGCGGCCAACCGGGCACCAGTGCGTCCTGGAAAGTCCAGTCTAGCTCCGCCGCCAGCCGCTCCTCCGGGCCCTCACCCTGAAACCGGCCGGTCAACCGACCGGCGATCGGCAGGGTGTCGAGGAACGGCCGGACGTACTCGAGGTCGAGGCGGTCGGCGACCAGCTCCGTCCCCTCGAGCGTCCAATGCTCGCCGGGCCCCAGCACCAGGCCGAGCGTGCCTCGCAACCCGCCTCCCCCTCCCACGCCCGTGAGCGCCAGGTTGGTCAAGCGGACCTGAAGGACGTCGCCGCTCCGGGAACCAATCGTCGCATGGCCGCGACCGGCGAGGCCGGCTTTGAGATCGGGCACGATCCACTGGAAGTCGGCGCTGGCCATTCGGGTGGCGCGCACGTCGAGCGCATAGAGCAGGGTGTCCCGAGGCCAGGTGAGCGCCCCGCGCACCCCAACCACCGAGCCGGGCAGCCGCGCTTCCTCGAGATCTAACGCCAGGGAATCGCCCAGGATCTCCACCGTGCCGTGGGCACCTCGGAGATCCACCGCGGGACGGGACATCTTGGCCCGGAGGTCGGCGATCTCGAATCGTAGGGGCCGTTCTCCGGAAAGCGGCGACGACAAGCGCGCGTAGGACAGCCGGGCATTCAGGCGCTCGATCGTTCGCTGGTGGCCATCGGCACCGTCCGACTCTCCCCTGGTCAGGAGCGTGACCGTGCCGTCGGTAATCTCCACGTCCCGGAAGGCGATCAACGGGCTCGGGCCGCCGCCGCCCGGCCGGTCGAGGCGCAACACCCGCTCCAGGTTCAAGGCACCGGTCGAATCCTGGACCAATTGCACCGCCGGATGGGAGAGCTTGAGCTGGCCCAGTACCAACCGCCCGCCCAGCAGGTCGCGGACCCGGTAGCGCACTTCGAGGCGCGGGATGCGCGCCACCGGTTTCCCCTCGAGGTCGCTGAGGAACACGTCGCGGGCGTCCAGTCCACCGGTGAACGAGCCGCCGAATGCGCCGAGGGTGACGCTGCCGTCCAGCTGGCGGTTCAGCGCATTCAGAGCCGCTCGAACCACGACTCCCCGGCCGGCAGCCGTGCGGAGCGCGGCGCCCGCCGCACCCAGCACGGCACCGCCCAGCGCCGCGGCCCCCACCGCCGCCAGCCGCACCACCTGCCCCCAGGTCAAAACGCCTGCCCCACGGAGAAATGAAACACCAGATGCCGGCTCACCCACGCACCGGACCGGCCGGGACGGTAGAGCGGGTTCAGCAACACCAACTCCGGTCCCTCCTTCCGATACAGCGGTCCCGCTTCCGGCTGGTAGCCGTTGTACCCGACATCGAAGCGCATCGGGCCAATCGGGGTAGCGATGCGTAGCCCCAGGCCAGGCGTCACGCGGGTCTTGGAGAAATCCACGAGCTCCTTCCCCCGTTCGAAGAGCTGTCCCAGGTCCACGAACGCGGCGCCCGACAAGCGAGCGCCAAAGCCGGGCAACGGGAAGCGCAGCTCCGCGTTGGCGATGATCAGCGAGTTCCCGCCGGTGGCGGCGGTGAGCGTGTCCGGGACGAACCGGCGTACCTCGGTCCCCGGCGAATCGCGCGACAGGACCGTATCGCCACGCTCGGGGTTCACCACGCGCACCACGGGTCCCAGCCGGTTCTGACCGTATCCGCGGACGCTGTTGGCGCCCCCGGCGTAGAACCGCTCGGATGGCGGGATGTAGCGTACGCTTTGCCCGCCGAACCCCAGCGCGGGCGAGACAATGCCTCCGCCGCGGACGCGCCACGCCAACGTGGTGCGCCGGCCGATCGGGTAGTAGACCGCCAGCTCCATCACGCCCTTGGCGAACTGGATCAGGGAATCGGACCCCAGGAGCCGCGAGGCGTAGCGTGCCTCCGCGCTCAGGGTACTCCCCCGCGTGGGGTCCAGCACCGAGTTCGACCGATCGCGCACGAACCCGAGCGTCACCATGGACTGGAGTCGCTGCTCCGAGAACGGTTCAGCATCCTCCAGGCGACACACGCTCAGGAACGAGCAGAAGATGGCCGGCTCCGCGAACGTCCGGGTGAGGGACACCGAGTAGCCGGCGGTGACCGGAAGGTCCCAGCGCGTCTCGCGCGTCACGGACAGGTTCGCGCTGAGGGCATCCCGGCGATACGCCTGGATCTCGCTGTGCCGTTCGGCGGACAGCGACACGGTGCCTCGGGTGAGCCGTGAGAACAGAAACGGCTCCTGAAGGCTGGCCGCCACGTTGTAGTTCAGCCGGAAGCGTTCGGTACCTACTTCGTCCTTGAGGGCGCCGCACGGCCAGTTCTCGAAGCCCGCGGAAAGCGGGTCCCCGGCGCCCAGCTTGGAGACCCGCGCCGTGAGGTCCAGCACCCGGCCGCCGCCCAGCACATTGCTGGCGCTCCAGCTCGCGAGCCCGCGGAAGCAGTCCACGGTACCGTACCCCACGCCCATCCGGAGCCGGCGCAGGGTGCCTTCGGTCACCTGCACGCGCACGGCGACACTCGAGTCCGCGGGCCCCTGCGGCGCGGAGTCGGCCAGCGTCACGTTGACGTATCCAAACACCCCCAACCGGTACAGGTCCCGTTGGCTTCGGTAGAGCGCCGACTGGCTGAACCACGCGCCCGAGCGAATCGGGATCATCCGGCGCACCACGTCCGGGGCGATCTCCCGCGTCCCTTCGACGATCACGCTGTCGACCCGGCCTCGGGCCCCCGGCTCCAGCTCGAACCGGATCCGAGCGCTCAGGCTGTCCTCGTTCACGTCGTACGAGCGAAACACCTCGGCGAAGGGGTACCCCCGATCCCGGACGGCGGCGCGGATGGTGTCGGCCGCCCACTCGAAACGGATCCGATTGAACGGGTCGCCCACGGCGAGCGGGATGTCATGCAGCAGGTCGCGGAGGGGCACGATCCCCTCGACGCCCGAAATGTCGATCGAGCGCACCCGGACCGGCGGGCCCTCGCGGATGAGAAACTGGATGCGCGCCGCGTCCTTGCTCCGGCGCACGATGGTGTCCACCCGCACCTGGAGATACCCGCTCACCCGGTAGAGCAGCACGAGGCGCAACAGATCTCGGCGGAACTCGGTGACATCGAGGTAGCGCTTCTCGCCGGCCCCAATCCAGCTGGTGAGCGGAAAGCGCACCAGCCACGACGACTCCGTGGTGGCGATGGAGGTGCGCAACGTGTAGCCGTCAATCGCGTGATTGCCGCGGAAGTCGAGACCGCGGACCACGAGCCGCGGCTCCTCGATGCTCTGTGCGTACAGCGGGGTCGGGGAGCCGCATCGGAGGGCCGGGGCCAGGAACAGCACGGCCACAGCGAGAAGCCGCGAGTTTGACCTGCTCAGGTAACCCTCATAGTTTGAGGCGTTTACCGCCGGTGCTAAAGCTAATCATACCCAGCCGCTTGTCGCGGGGTGCTACCCTGCTTGGTACCCTCCTGGTGCTCATAGGGATCGCCGGGGCTTGGGCCTCCGAGCTGGCGGCGCAGGGCAGCCTGGCCCGGCGCCTCGAGCGTTTGCTCGATCGCCGGCCCTTCAACCGCGCGAGCTGGGGTGTGCTGGTCGTGAACCAGCGGGGCCCGACCGTGTTCGAGCGAAACGCCGACCGCCGGTTCGTGCCGGCCTCCACCGCCAAGCTGGCCGTCACGGCCGCTGCCAGCATGCTGCTGCCACCCGATTACCGCATCACGACCAGCGTGTTCGGCACCGGGCCGCTCACCGACGGCGTTCTCCAGGGGGACCTGGTGGTGTACGGGCGGGGCGACCCCGGCTTCGGGGCCCACTGCTATGGACCGGATACGCTGGCGGCCGGCGTCTGCGACGCGATGTGGACCCGGTTGGACGCCCTGGCCGACAGTCTGGTGGCCCGCGGCGTAGGCGAGGTCGCCGGGGCCATCGTGGGCGACGGCAGCTACTTCGACCGAACCCTGGTCCACCCCGAGTGGCAGGGGTACCACCTCAACTGGTGGTACGCGGCCCCGGTCTCCGGCCTGGGGTTCAACGACAACTCGGTCAACATTACCTGGAAGTCCGGCCCGCGGGTCGGTGCCCCCGCGGTGATCCGCTTCGAGCCGGATCCCAATCGGTACTTCGCGCAGGCGCTACGGGCCGCGCTGATCTATCCGCTCCTCAACGACAGCCACAACTCCAGCTTCTGCTTCACATGCGGGGGCATCCCGACAATGCGGGATTCCTACGGGCGCTGGCAATGCCCGGCACCGGGACCCTGCGCGACCGGCTGGTCTGCACCGCGGCGGACGGGCGCCTCTTGGCGAAAACAGCATCCCTGGGCCAGGTCCATTCGCTCGCGGGCTACCTCGATCGGGGGGGCGGCGGGGCATACATCTTCGACATCGTGGCGAACCACCACACCGCGCGCTACGCGGACGGCGTGGCGCAGATCGACTCGCTGGTGCTGGCGCTGGCGGGGCCGGGGGCGCCGGTGCGCGGGGTGGCCTCCGGCGACCAGTGTGAGGCCTCGCCTGGGTCACCACACCCCTAGTGCCGTTCCAACTTGTTCCGCCTATTAGCTTGCTTACTCGCGAACCCTAGGCGCAACAAGTTGGAACGGCACTAGCTGCCATCCCCCCTGATCGCCGCCAGCGCCTCATCCACCGTGGTGTACTTGACCCGAGGCCTGCCCGCCGGCTTCCCGCGCTCCCGCTCCAGCCGGTCGAGCTTCACCCAATCCGCGTAGGACACCACCGCGGGCTGGCCACGGCGCACGTCGGCTTCGCACGAGGCCGCATCGGGCTCCGCCGGCTGGTGGACCCGTCCCGCGGGGACGTCTTCCAGCATGGCCTCCACTGTTTCCAGCGCATCCGGCTTGTTGGTGCCGATGACGCCGGTGGGCCCGCGCTTGATCCAGCCCGCGACATAGAGCCCGGCCACCGGTTGCCTCGTGGCACCATCCACGACGCGCCCGTGCTGGTTCGGCACCACGCCACGCTGCGCATCGAACGGGAGACCGGGGAGCGGGATGCCATGGTAGCCCACCGAGCGAAGCACCAAGCCAACCGGCAACTCTTCCGTCTCGCCGGTCGGCTCCGCCTTGAGGCCTCCCTTTCCGTCCGCCACCAGTCGATTGCGCACCAACACCAGTCCGGTGACGCGGCCGGACGCGTCACCCTTGAGCTCGACGGGTGACGCCAGGAACCGCAGGATCAAACGGCGGGGCTTTCCGCTGGGAGGCCGATGGGCGAACTCCCGGAGGATCTCGAGCTTGCGCTCCAGCGTTCTCCGGTCCTCGGCTTGCTCCAACCCGGCCCGGCTGAGCGGATCGAGCGCGATTTCGTCCGCGCGAACGGCGACCTCCGCACCCGCCAACTCGCCCAGCTCTTTGAGTTCGGGATTGGTAAAGGCCGCCTGCACCGGGCCGCGCCGGCCCACCATGACCACCTCGCGCACCCGGCTCCGGCGCAGGGCTTCCAGCGCGTAGTCCGCGATGTCGGTGGTCGCCAGCTCCTCCGGCGTGCGGCACAGGATACGGGCCACGTCCACCGCCACGTTCCCCACGCCGATCACGGCCGCGCGTTGGGCGGAGAGATCGAACCGGCGATCGCGATACTGGGGGTGACCGTTGTACCAGGCCACGAACTCGGTCGCGGCGTGGCTTCCCTGAGCGTCCTCGCCAGGGATACCCAGCCGGCGGTCGGTCTGGGCCCCGGTGGTGAAGCAGACCTGGTGGTAGTGGCGCCGCAGATCCTCCAGCGCCACGTGGCGTCCGTAATCCACGTTGCCGAAGAACCGGAACGCCGGCTTCGCGGCCGTTTTCTCGAACTGGCGCGACACCCGCTTGATCTCCTCGTGGTCGGGCGCCACGCCGAAGCGCACCAGCCCGAATGGGGTGGGCAGGCGCTCGAACATGTCCACCGTCACCACGACGTCCGGGCGGGCGAGCAAGTGCTGCGCCACGAAGAAGCCCGCGGGCCCGGAGCCCACAATCGCCACGCGGAGCGGATGCCCCGCCGTGCCCAGTTGGGTCAAGACCTTGCTCCTAGATCAGGTACGGGGCGCCGGCGCGCCCCTCAGGTTACCCCCTCCCGTCGCTCTTTGCTCGGCACGCTGCTAGCTTGGACCGCGTGACCAAGATTTACACTCGCACCGGTGACGCGGGCCAGACCGCGTTGTTCGGCGGCGGCCGAGTCTCGAAAGCCGACCCGCGGGTCGCCGCCTACGGCGATGTGGACGAATTGAACGCCGCCCTCGGCGCCGTGCTCGCGTGCGAGCCGGTGGAGTTCGAACGGGACCTGCTCCAGGGCATCCAACGCGACTTGTTCGCCATCGGCGGCCGGCTGGCGAGCCCCGACCCCGAAAGAGTGGGCAAGGCGCTGGCGAAGGCCCAGGTGACACCGGAGCGGATCGCGTCGTTGGAGGCGGCCATTGACCGGGCGGACGCCAGCCTATCCCCCTTGTCCGCGTTCGTGTTGCCGGGCGGCACCATGAAGGGCGCGCTGTTCCACGTGGCGCGGACAGTGTGCCGCCGGGCCGAGCGCTCGGTGGTGGCGCTGTCGCAGGACGCAACGGCGCCCCCTCACGTCCTGGCGTACCTCAATCGGCTGTCGGACCTCTTGTTCACGCTGGCGCGCCTGGCGAATCGCACCGCCGGGGCAGTCGAGCGTACCTGGTAGCCAATGCCGCACCATCGCTTCGTGCAGCTCGACGTCTTCACCCGTGAGCCGCTGGCGGGCAATCCGCTGGCCGTGTTCCCGGACGCCACCGGACTCGACGCGGAGACCATGCAGGCGCTGGCGCGCGAGATGAATCTCTCGGAGACCACGTTCGTCACATCCTCGAGCACCGCCACGCGCCGGGTGCGGTTCTTCACACCCGCTGCCGAGATCCCCCTGGCGGGGCACCCCACCATCGGCACCTGGTGGATGCTGGCGGAGACCGGCATGGTGCCAGTCAAGCCGACGGGTGTCACCCGCGTCACCCAGGAAACCGGTGCCGGCGTCCTCCCGGTGGACCTTCACACGGAGAACGGCCAGCTGACGCGCGTGGTCATGACCCAGGCCGAGCCGCAGTTCGGCGATCCCGTTTCCCCCGGGGCGCGGCTGGCCAAGGCGCTCGGCGGGGGCGCGGGCCTCTTGCCCAAGCAGCCGGCGCCGCAGGTGGTCTCCACCGCGCTGCCCCAGCTCATGGTCCCCATCAAGTCGCTCGGCAAGCTCACAGCGCTCCCCAGCGGTGGTGCCGGAATGGGGCTGGCCTCGCTGCTCCGCGACCTCGGAACCGACTGCGCGATGTGCTTCACGTTTGAGACCGAGCGTCCCGAGGCCACGGTGCACTGTCGGATGTTCGCCCCCGGCCTGGGCGTCCCGGAGGACCCCGCCACTGGGAGCGCCGCCGGGGCGCTCGGATGCTACCTCGTCTGGCACGGGCAGGTCCGGCCCCACGACGGCGTGGCGCGCATCGTGGTCGAGCAGGGGATCGAGATCGGCCGGCCCAGTCTGATTCACGTGGAGATCGGGGTGGGGAACGGGGGCGAGATCACCGCGGTGCAGGTGGGCGGCGAGGCCGTCACGGTCATCACCGGCGAGGTTCAGCTATAACCACGGCCACCATCCGGGTTCCGCTCCAGGACGCCGCTTACGACATCTTGCTGGGCGACGGATTGCTGGCTCATCTGCCCCAGCTCCTTTCCCGCCACTGCCCCGCCGAGCACTACGCGGTCATCACCGACTCGACGGTGGCCCCTCTCTATGGCGAGGCGGCGGCCGCCGCCTTGCGCGGCGTCGCGCGGGCCACGGTAGTGACGTTTCCGTCGGGCGAATGGAACAAGACCCGCGAGACGTGGGCCGGCATTACCGACCGTCTGCTGGCCGCCGGCGTGGGACGGGACGGCGCGATCGTCGCGCTCGGCGGCGGTGTGGTCGGCGATCTCGCGGGTTTCGTCGCCGCGAGCTACCTGCGCGGGATCCCCTACATCCAGGTTCCCACCACGCTGCTCGCGATGATCGACAGTTCCATCGGCGGCAAGACGGGCGTGGACACGCCGGCCGGGAAGAACCTGGTGGGCGCGTTCTACCAGCCCAGGCTGGTGATCGCGGACCTCGCCACGCTCGCGACCCTGCCGCCCAATCACCTCGCCGCGGGGATGGCCGAAGCCATCAAGCACGGCGCCATCGCCGACCGGGTCTACTACCAGCGAGTCCATGCCCTGGCGCCGCGCGTGCTGAGCGGCGATCGCGGGGCGCTGCACGAGGTCGTGGAACGCAGCGTGACCATCAAGGCCGGCGTGGTCGGGGAAGACGAGCGCGAGCGGGGACGCCGCGCGATCCTCAACTTCGGACATACCATCGCCCACGCGCTGGAAGCGGTCACCGGCTACACGCTGCTCCACGGCGAAGCGGTCGCCATCGGCATGGCGGCGGAAGCCCGGCTGGGGCGAGCGTTGGGCATCACGGCTCCGGAGGCCGTTCCAACGTTGTTGCGGACTCTCGAAACGTACGGCTTGCCGACCCGGAGCCCGGCGGACGCCGACGCCGGTCGGCTGCTCGAGTCGATGCGACACGACAAGAAGACCCGCGAGGCGTCTGTCAGGTTTGCACTCCTCAAGACCATCGGGGAAATGCACCGGGAACCGACCGGCGAGTGGACCCGCACTGCTCCGGAAAACGCAATTCGTGCTGCGATCGAGCCTTGAGCGTTAACCACAGCACGTTGAACAACTTCCGCACATTCGTCAACATTTCCACGATCCGGAACTCGTTACACAGCATGTTGTTAACGATCTGCGCCTGATTGCCGATCATCCGCTTGATCCATGGCTCCGTGGACAAAAGCCGCAATGGATTCGTGATAAACGATTTGTGATGTTGATAACTTTTTTTTGCTTGACGCTCCTCGGAGCGTTTCCTATATTCCGCGCCCGCGCGTCGCCAGTCAATTTGGCGGTTGCGGATGGTTCCCTTCCGGTGTGCAGTACCAACCCAACTGGGGAGCGTGTAATGACGCAACTCCGGGCCACCAAAGCGAAGGCCTTCTTCCGCATCAGCGCCTCCGGCGCGTTCGACCAATACCTCCAGGACATCCAGAAGCTTCCCCTCATCAAAGATCCCCACGAAGAGCGACGACTGGCGCGGCGGGCGCGCCGGGGGGACCAGCGGGCGGCCGAGCGCCTGGTGACGGCGAATCTGCGGTTCGTCATTTCCTACGTGAAGAAGTATCAGGGGCACGGGCTGGACCTCTCTGAACTGGTGGCGATCGGGAACGAAGGGCTGCTCAAGGCGGTCAAGAAGTTCGATCCGGATCAGGGGGTGAAGTTCATCTCGTATGCGGTGTGGTGGGTCCGCCAGGCGGTCCTCAAGGCCCTGGCCGAGCAAACCCGCAGCGTACGCATCCCGCTCAATCAGAACAGCCAACTGATCCGCATGGCCCGGACCGAGACCTATCTGTCCCAGGAGCTGGGCCGCGAACCCACCGACAACGAGATCGCGCGGGCACTGGACGACTCGGTGGAGAACGTGCGCGGCGCGCGGCGCATGACGGCGGCCGAAGTGTCCCTCGACGCGCCCATTGACCGGTCGGACAAGGACGCCGCCACCATGGGCGAGCGGTTTGCCGGGCAGGAAGGCGGTGAGATCGAGGAGAAGACCGACGGCAACCTGATGCGCGAATTCATCGATCGCGTGTTCCGCAAGTACCTCACCCCCCGCGAGCGGAAGATCCTCTACCTCTACTACGGGCTGGAGGAAGGCTCGGAGGGGATGACGCTCGAGAAGATCGGGGCCCTCATGGGCGTCACGCGCGAGCGCATCCGCCAGATCCGCGAGCGCGCTTTCGAAAAACTGCGGGAAAGCCCGGACGGGAAAGCGTTAGAGGGATTCTGGGGCGCGGCGTAGACGAAGGGGCCGGAGCGGCCGCAGGGGCCGCGGCAGAGAACCACCGGCGGATGGCGAGGTTGCCATCCGCTTTTGCTTTTGCTGCCGACCATTCCTCTGCCACGTCTGCGGCTCCTGCGGCCCCCGCGGCCGTTCCGCACATATATTTCCGCACCATGCTCAAGAGGGACGCGGTAGCCCGCCAAGCGCTGGATGCGATCGCCGCGATCGTGGGATCGCGCTGGGTACGGCAGGCGCCCGCCGAGCTGGAGACCTTTGCCAGCGACGGATTGCCCACGCGGCACACCCGTCCCGGAGCCGTGATTCTGCCGGGCTCGAGGGACGAGCTCATCCGCACCGTCCGGGTGCTGGCGCACCAGGGCATCCCGTTCGTGGCGCGCGGCGCCGGCACCGGGCTATCGGGAGGCGCCGTGGGCGACGGCGGCGAGGTGGTCCTGGCGCTCACCCGACTGAACCGCATCCTGGCGATCGATCCGGCCAATCGCCGGGCCACCGTCGAGCCCGGCGTGGTCAACGTCCGGTTGTCCGAAGCGACGCGACCCCACGGCCTCCACTATGCCCCTGACCCGTCATCCCAGACGGCGTGCACCATCGGCGGCAACGTGGCGGAGAACGCCGGCGGCCCGCACTGCCTCAAGTACGGCGTGACGTCGAGTCACGTCCTGGAGCTGGAGGTGGTGCTTCCGGACGGGAAGTCCCTGGTGCTGGGCTCGGCCGGCGGCGAAGCGTGGGGGCCGGATCTGGTCGGCGTCTTCGTGGGCAGCGAGGGAACCTTCGGCATCGCCACCCGGATCACCGTGCGCTTGGTGCCCCTGCCGCGGGCGGTCCGCACCCTGCTGGCCGATTTCGCCTCCATCCGGCAAGCCAGCGAGGCGGTCTCCGGCGTCATCGCGTCCGGGCTGGTCCCTGCGGCGCTCGAGATGATGGACCGGAACTGCGTGCGGGTGGTGGAAGACTCCATCTATGCGGCGGGCTATCCTACCGATGCGGCGGCGGTGCTGATTGTGGAGCTGGATGGGGTCGCAGAGGCCGCAGTGGCCGCAGAGGCCGCAGAGGTCGAGCGTCTGGTTCGGGCCCATGGGGCGCGCGGCGTGCGCGCGGCCGCCGACGAGCGGGAGCGAGCGCGCCTCTGGCAGGGGCGGAAGAAAGCCTTCGGCGCCCTGGGGCGCCTGAGCCCGAATCTCCTGGTGCAGGACGCCGTGGTGCCCCGCACCGCGCTGCCGGACATCCTGGACCGCGTGGGAGCGATCGCCGCGGAGTTCGGCGTCACGGTGAGCAACGTGTTCCACGCGGGAGACGGCAATCTGCATCCGAACATCAGCTTCGACGCGCGAGATCCCCAGGAGGTGACGCGGGTGGAGCGCGCCAGCGCCGCGATCATGCAAGCGTGCGTCGCGGCCGGAGGGACCATCACCGGCGAGCACGGGGTGGGGAGCGACAAGGTACACTACATGCCGCTGGTGTTCGACCCCGACACCCTCGCCGCGATGCGGGCGGTACGTCGGGCGTTCGACCCCGCGGAACTGGCGAATCCGGGGAAGGTGGTCCCGGTGCACGCGTGCCGGGAATGGACCGGGCTGAGTGGGAGACGGCGGGAGACGGTGCGAGACGGGGAGCGACGGAGGGAGATAGAGAGGGTGGAAGCGTGATGACGGTTCCCACGCGCTGGCGGACGGCGCTCGAGGACCAGATCTCCGACGCGCGGCGTCGGGTGGAGGCGGCCGAGCGGCAGCTCCAGGACGGGGACGGGGGTCGCGCGCTCCAGGCGGCGTACCCGGCGGTGGTGGCGGCGGCCACGGTACGGGTTTGGCTCGCCGAGCCGCCCTGGCACCGCGGGATGGCTCCCAACGACATGCAGCGGAAGGTGCGCGATGCGTTCCCGGGCCGGTTCGGCGCACTCGCGGTGCTGGACTTGCGCGACGTGCTCACCAGTCCCTGGACCACGGACGCGGCGGAGCCGTACGTGTTGGAGGCGCGGGCCTTCGTGCAGGAAACCACGGCACAGCTGGAATCATGGCTGGGACAGGGTTGACCATCGTGCGACGGGTCCGGTCCATGTTGGGACCGGACGCGGTGGTGGACACCGACGCCAGCGGGATGCCGCGCGTCGCGCCCCGGGCGGAGGAGGGCGTTGCGCTGGTGTTGCAGGCGGCCGCGGCGGAGGGCTGGCGGGTCCGGATCGAGGGGCGCGGTTCCTGGGTGCCGGCCGACGCCCCCGCCGACCTGGCGCTCACGACGCGGGCGCTGGCGCGCGTCACCCGATTGGACGCGGCGGACCTGGTCGCGACGGTGGAAGCCGGAGTGGCCTGGGGAGATTTGCAGCGGGCGCTCGCCGACCAGGGCGTCTGGGTGGCCGCGGATCCTCCCGGTGAAGGACGTTCCGTCGGGAGCGTCGTAGCGACGGGCACGGCGGGACCGCTGCGCAGCGGTTTCGGCGCGGTGCGCGAGCACGTGTTGGGCGCGACCCTGGTGACCGGGGAGGGACGCATCGTGCGGGCCGGCGGGCGGGTGGTGAAGAACGTGGCGGGGTATGATCTCACCAAGCTCGCGACTGGCAGCTTCGGCAGCTTCGGCGTGGTCACGTCCGTCAACCTGCGTCTTCGCGCCGTGCCGCGCGCCGATCTGACGCTGCTCGGCGAGGGCGAGCGGGACGCGCTGCTCGACGCCGCGCGGGCGATGCTGGAGGCGGGCATCACGCCCGCGTCGCTCGAGGTGTTGTCGCCGCTCGCCGCGGGGCGGGACAGCTGGACCCTGGCCGTGCGGTGCGTCGGCTCGGCTCCAGCCGTGGAGGCGGACGCCCAGGCGGCGGGCGGCGCGTCGCAGATCCCGCTGGCCCCCCTCGAAGCGGTGGAGGCTGGCAGGTTCTGGCGCCGCGCGCTGGCCGGGGCCACCGCCAGCCCCGTGACCTTACGGATGGGGGCGCTGGCCACCGCGATGGACGACGCGCTCGACCTGGTGCTGCACCACCTCGACGAGCACTGGATCATGGCCGGCGTGGGCGCCGGGGGGCTTCGCTGGTCCGGCGACGCCCCCGCGGACCGTATCCGCCTGTTGCGCCACGCGGCCGCCCCGCGCGAGATGCCGCTGACCCTGGAGCGGGCTCCGTGGGCGCTGCGCGCGCAGGTCGGGTACTTCGGTGCGTATCGGGAAGGAGTGGGCCAGCTCGTCGGTGCCCTCAAGGACGCCTTCGACCCGGCGGGCGTCCTGGTGGTACCGATCGCCGACGAGCGATGACGGCGCAGCCCTTCGCCGGCCTCGACCCCTGTGTTCATTGCGGGTTCTGCCTCCAGAGTTGCCCCACCTTCCTGGTGACGGGGGACGAGAGCGACAGCCCACGGGGACGGATCGTGCTCATGCGCTCGCTGGCCCGCGGCGAGCTAGACGCCGCCGACCAAGGCCTGGTGGTCCACCTGGATCGGTGCCTCGGGTGCCGCGGCTGCGAGCCCGTTTGCCCGTCGGGTGTGAGCTACGGGCCGGCCCTGGAGGAGGCACGCCGGTTGATCGCGACGCGGCGACCGGTTCCCTTCTCCGCGCGTCTCACCGCGAGCGTCCTGGCCGAGCCCGCGCTCCGCGAGCCGCTGATGGCCTTGGCGAGAGCGGTGCGTCCGCTGGCCGCGCGAGTGGCCGGCGGCTCGCGCATTGGGTTTCTTGCCGGCATGCTGGCGGCGACTCGAGCGGAGGGGCTGGAGCGGCCACAGGGGGAACCTAGGCCGGAGGGGCCGCAGGGGCCGCAGAAAACCGGCGGCGCCCTTCGGTCTTTCGCGACCCCTCCCGCCGCTGCGGCCCCTGCGCCCGCTGCGGCCCTTTTCCGCGGCTGCATCATGGACGGGCTCTTCGGCCACGTGCATCAAGCCACGGAGCGCACGCTGCGCGCCAACGGATATCGGGTGGTGGACGTGCCGAACCAGGGATGCTGCGGCGCGCTCCACGCGCACGCCGGGCTCCACGACCAGGCGGTGGCGCTGGCGCGGGCCAACGTCGCCGCCTTCGGCCAGGCGCCGGAGGCGGCCATCGTGGTCAACAGCGCCGGGTGCGGCGCCATGCTCAAGGAATACCCGCGCCTCCTGGCGGGTGACGCCGCCGTCACCGAGGCCATTGCGGCGTGGACCGCTCGCGTGGTGGACGTCACCGAGGCGCTGGCTTCCGCCGGCCCGCGTCGTGGAGCGCCGCTTCCGCTCACGGTTGCCTACGACCCGCCCTGCCACCTGCTCCACGCCCAACGGGTGGCGGACGCTCCCCTCAAGATCCTGGACGCCATCCCCGGGCTCCGGCGGGTGGCGCACGGAGAGGCGGACCTCTGCTGCGGCAGCGCGGGCAGCTATTCGCTCACCGAGCCGGCGCTGTCGCGCGCGGTGCTGAACCGCAAGGTCGCGGCGCTGGCCAACGGGCGTCTGGACGCGGTGGCCACGGG
>JACPAP010000107.1 GCA_016180765.1 Gemmatimonadota bacterium | reverse complement strand
CCTCCACTGCCGAGGTCGGGGAGCAGGCGATCAAGGAGGGCATGCTGACGTTGCGCATGGACGGCATCGAAAAGATCCGGAAGGGCGTCACCACGCTGGAAGAAGTCGTCAAGGAAACGGCGGGGGGCTAAGGCATGGACCAAGCTGCCCCCAAACCGGCGGCCGGGGCCCCCGCGGCGGGCGCCGCGCAGGCCGTCAACCTGCGCACCCTGCTCGAGGAAATGATCGAGCGCGACGCGTCCGACCTCCACATCACCGCCGGCGAGCGCCCCAAGCTTCGGGTGGACGGCGATATCACCAACTCGCGCGCCGAGTACGTGCTGACCCCCAAGGACACGCTGCAGCTCGCCTATTCGGTGCTCACGGAGAACCAGAAGAAGAAGTTCGAGATGGAAGACGAGCTGGACTTCTCGTTCGGCATCCAGAACCTGGCGCGCTTCCGTGGTAACTGCTTCAAGCAGCGCGGCTGCGTGTCGATCGTGATCCGGCAGATCCCGTTCTCGGTGAAGACCTTCGATCAGCTGGGCCTCGCGCCCATCATCTCCCAGCTGGCGGACCGGCCGCGCGGCCTGGTGCTGGTCACCGGCCCCACCGGCTCGGGGAAATCCACCACGCTGGCCGCGATGATCGACAAGATCAACCGCGAGCTCAAGGGCCACATCCTGACCATCGAGGAGCCGATCGAATTCATCCATCGGCACCAGAACTGCATCGTCAACCAGCGCGAGGTGGGGACCGATACCAAGAGCTTCGGCGCCGCCTTGAAGTACGCCCTGCGGCAGGACCCGGACGTGGTGCTGGTGGGCGAGATGCGGGACCTGGAGACCATCGCCGCGGCGCTGACCATCGCGGAGACCGGGCATCTGGCGTTCGCCACGCTGCACACCAACTCGGCGGCGGAGACCATCAACCGCATCATCGACGTGTTCCCGTCGCACCAACAGTCGCAAGTGCGGGCGCAGCTGGCCTTCGTGTTGGAGGGCGTGGTCACCCAGACGCTGCTGCAGAAAGCCGGCGGGAAGGGGCGGGTGATGGCGTGCGAGATCATGGTGTGCACGCCGGCCATCCGAGCCTTGATTCGGGACGACAAGGTGCACCAGATCTACTCGTCGATGCAGGCCGGCAAGAAACACGGCATGCAGACGCTGGCGGACGACCTGTACCGCCTCTACATGAGTCGCGAGATCAAATTGGAGGAGGCGCTGCGCGTGGCGCCGGATCAGAACGAGTTCCTGCGCATGGTCGGCGAGCCGGTGCCCGGCGACGAGGCGCCGGCCGGCAAGCCCGGCCAGCGGCCAGCGGCGCCGGCCCGGCGCTAACCTTCGAGGAGCACGAATATGCCCGTCTTCGAGTACACCGCCCGCACCGTGACCGGCCAGGAACAGACCGGGAGCATCGACCTACCGTCGCGCGACGAGGTGGTCCAGCACCTGCGCAAGAACCGCCTGGTGCTGGTGCGGATCCGCGAGGCCAAGAAGCGGAGGAAAGGCGGCAGAGTCCCCACCCGGGACGTCGTGATCTTCACCCGGCAGTTCGCCACCATGATCAACTCGGGTCTCCCGCTGGTGCAGGCGCTGGACATCCTGGCCAAGCAGACCGAAAACAAGGCGCTGTCGGCCGTCACCAAAGAAGTGGTGTATGACGTGGAAAGCGGCCACACCCTGGCCGACGCCCTGAGCAAGCACCCCAACGCCTTCACCGAGCTGTACAAGAACATGGTGTCGGCCGGGGAGGCGGGCGGGATCCTGGACACCATCCTGCTCCGCCTGGCGACCTTCCTGGAGAAGAACGACAGCATCGTGCGCAAGGTGAAGGGCGCCATGATCTACCCAGCCGTGATTTTCTCGGTCGCGGCCATCGCGGTGGTGGTGCTCCTCATCTTCGTGATCCCGACGTTCCAGAACATGTTCGCGTCGGTCAACATGGAGCTGCCGCTCCCCACGCAAATTGTCATCTTGATGAGCGAGATCCTCCAGGGCTATTGGTGGGCCATGGGCGGCGGCGCGTTCGCCCTCTTCTACGGCACCAAGCGGTGGTACGCCACCCGGAGCGGCCAGCTGGCGCTGGACAAGCTCATGCTCAACCTGCCGGTGCTGGGGGACCTGCTCCGGAAGTCGGCGGTGTCGCGCTTCACGCGGACGCTCGGCACGCTGATCTCCTCCGGCGTCTCCATTCTCGACGGGCTGGAGATCACGGCCAAGACGGCCGGCAACCGCGTGATCCACGACGCCGTCATGGGCTCGCGGGCCTCCATCGCGGGCGGCGAAACCATCGCCCAGCCGCTGGAGAAGTCCGGCGTGTTCCCGCCCATGGTGACCTCGATGATCGCGGTGGGCGAAGCCACCGGCGGCCTGGACGAGATGCTCACCAAGATCGCCGACTTCTACGACGACGAGGTAGACGCCGCGGTCTCCGCGCTGCTGTCCCTGATGGAGCCCGTCATGATCGTGGTGCTGGGCGTGGTCGTGGGCGGCATGATCGTGGCGATGTACCTGCCGATCTTCGGCATGATCAACGCGGTCCAGTAGGCCTGTGCTCCGCGCCCGCGGTCATTCACCGCAGCGGGCGCAGAGGTCGCAGAGATCGCAGAGAGGTTGGTTGGGAGAACCCCTTCACATCCGTCTCTGCGATCTCTCCGTTTATCTCCGCGATCTCTGCGGTGAATCCGTTGCGTACTCGTATAGTGCCGCGACCGGAGCGGCTCGCCGCGCCGTTACGCGACGGCGGCTGCCGGCGCCGGGCCGGCGTCCACCAGCGTCTTGGTGACCGGCTCGACGCGGAGGTTGAACCCCTCCAGCGTGTGCGCCCCCAACAGGGTCAAGTCGCCCGGCTCCCCGAAGACCACCTCATCCGCCGCCCTTTTGCCGGCGAGATGGATAAACACCGATCCGGTCCACCGTTCCAGGACCGTACCGTCGGCCTGGCGAAATCGCCATTGATTGTTTCGCTCCACGCCGAGGGATTCGAGGACCGCGGTGGGTACCCAGGACAGCTCGGCTCCGGTGTCCACCAGTACGGACGGGAGGAACCGGCGCTCCCCTGGCCGAATCGGGTTTTCTATCTGGATGTCTACGCGGAAGGTCCCCATGTCATCGGCCATAGTAGCTCCCGAAGGCACGCCGAGTAGTACCGGATCATTGCCGGCCGTGTCAATGCCTTGCGAAACAGGGGGAGCGACTATTCGGCTTGGAGGGCCGCGCGGGGGTCGGCACGCCCCGCGGCGCGCGCCGGGAAGAGGCCTGCCACAAGACAGGCTGCCAGCAGTACGGTGCCCGCGACG